>PQAL01000001.1 GCA_003105035.1 Anaerolineales bacterium
TGCGCCGGTCATCTTGACCTCGTCGGGAGCCTGGAACTTCAGCGCTTGGGCCTTGACTTCATCTGCGCCGGTCATTTTGACCTCATCGGGGGCTTGGAACTTGAGGGCCTGGGCCTTGACCTCATCTGCGCCGGTCATCTTGACCTCGTCGGGAGCCTGGAACTTGAGGGCCTGGGCTTTCACCTCGGCTTCGGAACCCAGGATAAGTTGATCCAACAGTGACTGCTCAGCATCGGTTAGTGTCACGCGCACGGCAGACAACTTGATAAGTAAGCTTCTTAAGTTCTCATTCAGATTCTCGGTCATCTCGGTCTCTCCTTTACTGTTTTTCAACAACGACTGCTCGAATATTATTATACACATGATAACAAATGTCCATCAACTTGTCTGTCTGCTAAATGACACTGGATCATTCCCAATGATCTACAGCCTGGCTCTGGGCAAGCAGATTCAGTTCATCCAGGTTGAGCAACACGATATGGCCACGGCCGGTGAGCAGCCATCCGCTGCGCCGCCAGCGACCCAGTATGGTCGCCACGGTCTGGCGAGTGAGCCCCACACGGGTGGCCAGCTCATCCTGTGAAAGGGTCAGATAACCCTTATCCCTCGACTGTCCATCCAATAGCAACAGCTGAGCAGCTAAGCGCTGCTGGGCATCAAAGAAAGCCAGCGCCTCTTCTCGCTTGCTGCTATTCTGCAGCCTGCGAGCTGTGACTTCAAGGAGTCTTCCTGCCAGCAATGGCTCCTGTGTCAATGCGTGGATAAACACCGCACCCGGTATGAGAAGCACCTCACTATCAACAATTGCCTCCGCACTGGCTGAGCGCGCTTCACCGGTCAGAACCCCCAGCTCACCGAAGCATTCCCCAACTTCTATCTCATTAATAACCAGCTCGCGCCCATCGGGGTTTTCAAGCCGGATGGCAATTACTCCTCTCCACACCACATATACAGCGTCTGCAAAATCATGCTGGAAGAAAATAAAACTACCTTTAGCCACGGGTTGTAATCTGCTACCCTTGGCAATTGCTACCAGGCTGGAGGGGTTAATTCCCTCGAACAAGGGTAGGGAGCTCAGGAACTGGAGTATGGAAGCAGTCGCCGTTAGGCGGTTATCCATCAGTGACCCCCTGGCGAACGCTTGATGACGACAATCGTAAAGTCATCGGATTGGGGTTGCTCACCAACAAATTCCTGGACCTCTTTCCAGATCATGGAGCAAATCTGGGCTGCGGGTAGATGACCGATGGTAAGCAATGCATTGCGTAAACGCTCGACACCATACTGGCTATCTGAGCCATCCAACGCCTCGCTTAATCCATCACTATACATAACAATTAATCCACCTGTGGGGATGACTACGGTCTGCGCATCCAGCTCAATACTTTCGTCAATACCAAGCGGCATGCCCGGGCTGGAAACTGCTTCAACCAGCTGCATGTGACTATCTAGCACGATGGGGTAAGGATGGCCGGCGCGGCAGTAATCAAAACTCCCAGAAATGTCCAGGATGCCATAAAGCAGTGTCACAAACATGCCCGAGTGGCTCATTTCGATCAGGTGGTGATTGACCAGTTGCAGGCATGCTTCAGGGGATGGATTGCGGGGAGCTTCGATATGCACCAGGCTATTGGTTAAGTTAATGAACAAGGCTGCGGGGATGCCCTTGTCACAGGCATCGCCGATCACAAGGCCGAAGCGGTGTCTGTTAATGGGTATAAAGTCGTAATAATCACCACCAACTGCCCGGGCAGGAATGGTCAGAGCTGCGATATCAAAACCTTCCAGCAGGGGCAGGCTATCGGGGAGGATGCTTTCCTGGATCTGGCGGGCAATGGCTAGCTCTCGTTCCAAACGCTCCTTGATCAGCAGCTGTTCCTGAGCAGCTTTTAAATCCTGGTAGGCAGTCGTAAGCTGCTGGTTTTTTTCGCGCAAGTCGAGGATGGTAGTATTTTCCGTATCTTCCAGTCGCAGGCTCATCTGGCGTACCATATCATATGCCAGGCTAGGGTAGCGGTGCAGTAGGCGGTTAAAATCCTGGCGGGTCATTTCAAGAGTCAGGGCGACGGTGTGCGCCCGAACACTGGCAGTGTGTGATCCTTGCGGATCAAACAGGCTCATCTCACCAAATAAGGTTCCCTCAGGCCGGATGGCTAACTGCCGCTCATCCGATGTGCCCAGGGCTTTGATCACTTCTGCTTCGCCCTCCAATAAAATATAAAAGTGCTCGTCTGATTCACCTTCTCGAATGAGAAGCTCCCCAGGATCAAACTCACACGGTTGAAGTGTATCAGCCAGATGCATCAGCTCAGAATCCGGCAGACCTGCGAATAAGGGGATTCTGGCAATTAAGGCAACCTGTTCTGAGCGGTTTAGCATATCATCCTACCGGGATTGAATAGATCCTGACTGCGTGATTCTTGCCCTTGATATCTACCGTTCCCAGGTCATCCACCTTGATCGACTCATGCAATGATTGACGTGTGATCTCGTCGATCAAGATCGGCACCTGCGCGACCTTGGTATATGCCTCAAGACGGGCTGCCAGGTTAACCGTATCGCCCACGCAGGTATACGTGGCCCGGTGTTGAGTGCCGGTATAGCCTGCGATCACCTGCCCCGTAGCAATGCCTATCCCGATTTTTATGGTTGGCTTACTGGCCGCGTCTCGATCAATATTTAACAGGGTGATCATATCGATCATTTCCAATGCAGCCCGAACAGCCTGCTCAGCGTGGTTTGGCAGCGGCATCGGTGCCCCAAAAATAGCCATCAGGCCATCCCCCACCATCTGGTTGACGACGCCTCCCTGACCACTGATGGCTTCGAACATCAAGGTGTAATAAGTGTTGAGCAGCTCGATGGTATCGGCAGGGGATTGAGATTCAGCCAGGGCGGTAAAACCCCGAATATCAGAGAACATGGTGGTGGCTTCAATGAAGCGGCCACCCAGGGCAAACCCTGATTCCTCTAAATCCTGCGCAACTTCGGCAGTGGCAAAGCGCTTGATGAGCTCTCTCTGCTGGTCACGCAAGTGTTTCTTCTCCAGGCATGCCCCGATACGTGCCCTTAACAAAACTGGATTAACTGGCTTAATCAGGTAATCTTCGGCGCCCATCTCGATGCAGCGCACAACGCTATCCAATTCTTCCAGGGCTGAAGTGACAATTACGGGGATGTCGCGCAATTCCAGGTCACTGGCTAACCTCTCAAGCACCTGGTAACCATCCATCTCGGGCATCTGGATATCAAGCAGCATCAGGTCAAATTTACTTTGGTGCAGCAGGTCCAACGCCTGGCGACCATTTTCAGCGAAGGCTACCTGGTGGCCTTGCTGTTCCAGGCCACGCCCGAGGAGCAGGCGGTTGACCTTGTTGTCATCTACCACCAGCAAGCGCCCGGATGTTACATTACGGCTCATCCCTAAGCTCCTCCAAACACCGCTTTACCTGAACAAAGTCCGCAGCCAGCTGCTCCACTTTTGGCGCGGCACCGGTAAGGTCATTCGCTTTGCCCATCATCTCAAGCTCACGGGCCTGTTGTGAAAAAGCCAGGGCACCCAGGCTGGCACTGCTGGATTTAATGGAATGCGCATGCCGACCGAATGAGGTAGTTTCGCCCTGCGTAAGTGCCTGACCAAGCTGTTCTATTAGCGCTGCAGTTTCGATATTGTAGGTGTCAATGAGCTCAATGATAAAATCTGCACCCATCAAGTCTTTGAGCTGGTTATAGGTGGGCATATCAATTATAGCTTGTTCTTGCATAATCTCTCCTCAAATATTTCATTCGGCAGACAGTGGTTTAGCCAGATTGAGGGCATGCACCAGCTCGTCCACTCGAATGGGTTTACTTAAATAATCATTCATGCCAGCCTCAAGGCACATTTCTCGGTCACCCTGCATGGCATTCGCTGTCATGGCAATGATGCGCGGCCGTTTTATTGCTGGGACGTTTGCGCATAGGTGCCGTGTAGCTTCTAAACCATCCATTTCAGGCATCTGCACATCCATCAGGATCACATCGTAAGGTTGGCGTTTGACTGCCTGCAAGACTTCCAACCCATTGGCCGCTACATCAGCACGGTAGCCCATTTGGGATAGCAGGCGCAGCGCCAGTTTCTGGTTGACTACGTTATCTTCAGCCAGGAGGATCCGCAAGGGATGCCGTGAAGCCATCTCTGGATCGAGTGCCAGGCGTTCGGCAGCAGGTTTCGCCACTTCTCCGGCTTTTCCAGCAAAGAGCGTGATTAGCATATCAAACAAGGCTGATTGACGGATAGGCTTTAATAAAATGGCAGCAAATTCGGTCGCCTCGCGTGCTTCCTCACGACCTCCCAGCGAAGTTGACAAAACCAGTGGCATGCGGATTGAGCCTGGGAGGCTGGTCTCCAGCTTGCGAATCTCTGAAGCCAGTTCGAGGCCACTCATTTCAGGCATCTGCATATCCAGGATGGCCAGGTCGAATTTCTCTCTCTTGCGTAACAAGCCTAAGGCTTCAGCGGGCGTTTCACATACCAGGGGCAACATTCCCCAGGTCTGGGTTTGCAGCTGCAAGATGCGCCGATTGGTGGCATTGTCGTCCACCACCAGCAGCCGCCGGCCGCGTAGTTGTGGATGCTCACCTTCCATATGCGGGCGGCCTTTCCAATCCGGTGCTGGTTTAGCAAAAATAATGAAATGAAAGGTTGAGCCTTTCCCATGAATACCTACACTCTCCACCCACATTTTTCCATTCATCAGCTCCACGATGCGGTTGCTGAGCGCCAAACCCAGGCCAGTGCCTCCGTAGCGCCGGCTGGTGGATGCGTCTGCCTGGGTGAAGGCTTTGAACAGCATGCCTATCCGTTCGGGTAGGATGCCGATGCCAGTGTCACGCACTGAAAAGTGCAAGCTGTTGGGTTGCTCACCCTTGCCCACGGTCAGCACAATCTCCCCCTGTTCGGTGAACTTTACCGAATTTCCCAAAAGATTGATCAGCACCTGGCGTAAGCGGGTGACATCGCCAATTATCGCCTGAGGCACACCTGGATCTATCTGATATGCCAACTCAAGGCCTTTCTCAGACGCCTTGACCTTAATTAAATCCAGGGAAGCCTCGATACACTCACGCAAGTCAAAAGGCACCTCTTCCAAAGACATCTTGCCAGCTTCGATCTTTGAAAAGTCAAGGATATCGTTAATAATGGTCAGTAGCGAGTCACCACTGGAGCGGATGGTCTCAGCAAACTCGCGCTGTTCCGAATTAAGCGGCGTATCCATCAGTAAGCCACTCATCCCGATGATGGCGTTCATCGGGGTGCGAATTTCATGGCTCATCATGGCCAGGAAAGCGCTTTTGGCCTGGTTGGCCGCTTCAGCCTCCACTTTTGCTTGATGCAGCTCCTTCTCTGCTAGCTTTTGTTCAGTGACATCCCGGATAGTCTCGATGGCACCTACTACTTCTCCCCTGGTGGTGCGCAGGGCGGATGCGGTTGCATTCAAATATACCGGCTCACCAGTTAGATATGTCACTACTGTTTCATCCATCAATACACCGTCAATCTGGCGGATGTGGGCATAATCCCGTTTAATTTCCTCATCAGGTAAAAGCACCGTGTCAATCAGCAGGGGCCGGCGCTCGCCATAAAAGGGCAGGGAGTATTCGTAATTCGCTTTTCCCAATATATCCGCTGCATTCACATGGGTCAGCACCTCGATTGCAAGGTTCCAGGCGATGACCCTGCCTTCCCGGTCTACCACAAATGTCGCATCGGGTAGGAAGTCAATAATATCCGCCATGCGTCGCTGAGAATCCTGGGCAGCTTCAAACAGGCGAGCGTTTTGGATCGCTACGACAGCCTGCTGGGCCAGGCCGATAGAAAAGTTCAATTCAGCCTGGTTAAACCGGGGAGCATCGGGCTCTCGCCACACGGCCAGTGCGCCAATGGCCCGCTCCTGGGTCAGCAATGGTGCAACAAGCAACTTTTCACCTTCCAGGATGTCTTCTGTGCCGGGAATATTTACTGCCCGAGCATCTAAAGCAGTATCATCAACCCATTCTGCTACGCCACTATTGACAATACATCCGATGATCCCATCACCCAGCTGGACTTCATCGGCTAGCACCTCGCTGGCAATATCACCCTCTGCCGCAATAGCCTTCAACGTCTTGCCATCCGGTTGGAGCAGGTAGACGGCGCTATTCCCGGCAGCTAACAGCTCACGGGCCTGGCTGGCGATGCGCTCTAAGACGGTTTGCAATTCGAGGGTGGCAGAGATCTCACGGCTCACCTCTGCCAGGGCTGCCATCTCAGTTGCTCTCCGTTCAGTTTCAGTATACAAGCGGGCGCTCTCAATGGCGATGGCAGCCTGGCGAGCCAGGCTAACCAGGAAGTCCAGTTCAAGCTGGGTGAAGGTGCCCTGGTCGCGATCACGATAGACCGACATCACTCCCATAACCTTACCACGCGAGATCAGCGGGGCGACCATGAAGACTTCAGGCTCTTCATCGTATGATGGTGTACCTGGAATATTGATGGTGCGTGGGTCATGTTCGGGATCGTTAAGGATCTCAGCCACACCGGTTTGGGCAATGTTCCCAGTAATTCCCTGGCCAAGTGGTACGACCATATCCAAGGTTTCCTTGGCATATTTGCCCTGGGAGACGATCGGTTTCAAGGTGTGTCCATCAGGCTGGATGAGGTACAGGGCAATGTCGCGCACCTGCATCAGCTCGCGCGTCTTGGCTGCCAGGCGCTCCAGCACCGGCTCCATCTCATGCGTGGAGGCAATGTCAGAGCCGATTTCAGCCAGGGCAGCCATCTCAACCGCATGATGCTGAGTTTCCTGGTACAAGCGGGCGTTCTCAAGCGCTACACCCATACTGAGGGCCAGGGTGCTGATTAAGCGCAAATCATTCTCGTTGAATGCACATTCACGGTCGATATCCTGCAGAGTGATCACACCGGTGACTTCCCCACCGGCGATGAGCGGCACTCCCAGGTAGCATTTGGGTAATTCACCTGCCAGGACTGTCGAGCCAAATTCTCGTGCTCGTTCTTCCACATCTTGCGTGATCAACAACGGCTCACGCGTTCGCAGGATATGACCTGAAAATCCTCCCGGTATGTGGGGAGGTACATTCTGGCGAATCCCTTTTTCCACGGAATAACGCCAGTAGGCCATGTTCTCCTGCCGATCGTAGGTGATGATTCCCACCATCTGGGCATCGAAGACTTGCTGTAGCTCAGCCCCCACCAGCTCGTAAATGCCCTGCGGGTCAAGCTGGCCTGCTAAGGCTTGACCTATGCGGCTGATGATAGCCAGCTCACGATTACGCTGCTCCGTTTCTGCTAGCAGACGACGGGTCTCTTCGAAGAGGCGGGCATTTTCCAGGGCTACACCAAGGCTGGCTGCCATCGTAGATAACAATCGGACATCCGATAAAGTGAATAAGCCTGGGCGTTGGTCCTGAAGTGACAGCACACCAATCACACGATCTCCGCTCCAAATTGGCACACCCAGCCAGGATTGAGAACCCATATCCACCCGGTCATCAGTAAAAGCAACTGCACCATGAGCAATCTGATCATCTAACGTCTTCAAGACGAGCGGTTTGCCCGTTCGGATCACCTCTGAAGTGAGCCCTGGGCCAAGCTCGGCTGGTGGTTCGGCAAACCGAGAGCCTTCCCCATCAACCAAATAAGGGAACTGGATGAAGTTCGTTTGCTTATCGTACAAGGCGATAAACACTGAATAGTTGTGCTCCTTTCCAGGTTCCGGTGGAAAGCTACGCATGATTTCATCACCAAACAGGTCGATCATCACCTGGAGATCCAGCTTCGATGCCAAGGCTACCTGAGTCTTATTTATGATCGCCAGCTCTGCGTTGCGCTGTTCGGTCTCCTTGAGCAAGCGCTGGGTCTCGGCGAATAAGCGGGCGTTTTCCAAGGCCACTCCCATGGATGAGGCCAGGGTAGAGAGCAGGCGTACATGGCTTTCGTTATAAACAAAGCGGGTATAGCTCTGAACATCAATCGCCCCGATTGCGTTTTCACCCACCACGATCGGCACCCCCAGGTAAGACTGGGGCATCAGCTCATCGCCCGGGCTGTTCGGACTCAATATGGCCTCATCACCGACGATTTCTTCGAAACTCCCCAGAATCATCGGCTGCTTCGAATCGATCACCTTTGAGGTTAACCCTGAGCCATACGGGAAAGAAGCGGACGTAACATACTTCCGGTCGTAGCTGTAAGGAATGTGGATCATATTGCTATCTGTGTCATACAGGTAGATGTTCACCACTTCCGAGTGGAGAGTATCGCGCACCTGATCTCCAACGGTACGGATAATGGCCTCCACCTGCAGCTGGCTGGACATGGCCTGGCTGACGCTGTTGATGATGGAGAGCTCGTTTGCACGCTGGCTGGTCTCCTCGAGCAATCGCTGGGTTTCGTTGAATAAGCGAGCATTTTCAAGAGCCACATTCATGCTGTTGACCAGGGTTTGCAGTAGACGTACATCTGATTCGGTAAAGGCATGCTCACGCGTAAAGTCTGATAATCCGACCAGACCGCGTACCTGGTCACCGACGATCAAGGGTACGTAAACAACCGATTTCGGTGAATTCGTGCCGGGCACGAGGTAGCTACCGTATTTTTCAGCTTCTTGAGCCGTATTCTCATTGATGACCAGGATCTCTCGCGTCCGGGTTACATGGGCGGCGATTCCCGTATCGATGCGTTGTAAAGGCTGCTGTTCGATCCTCTCACCATTCTCGTATAGGTACGGGAATTGTTCAAGGTTGGTACGCGGATCAAAAATGCGGATTTCCAGGTTATCACTTTGGAAGATATCCCTGATCTTATCTCCTACCGAATCATAGATACCCTGGATATTCAACTCTGCTGCCAGGGCAGCCTGTACACTGTTAATGATGGCCAACTCAGCATTACGCTGCTCCGTTTCTTTAAGCAGCCGCTGGGTCTCGTTAAACAACCGGGCGTTCTCCAGTGCAACGCTCATGCTGTTTACCAAGGTGTGTAGCAGGCGGACATCTGAATCGCTGAAGGCATTCTCACGCTCAAAGTTAGACAGTGTGACCAGACCCCGCACCTGGTCACCCACGATCAAGGGCACATACACGGCTGACTTCTGTATCTGAGTGCCAGCAATGGTATAGCTGCCTAATTTCTCAGTGGTTTCTGCAAAATTCTCGTTAATTACCAGGATTTCGTGCGTGCGGGCGACGTGCGCACTTACCCCTGTATCAATTTGAGGCATGGGCTCTACCCAAACTCGCTCACCCTGTTCAAAGATGTATGGGAACTCCTCCATGGCGGTCCGTGCATTGAATACACGGATTTCCAGGTTCCCACTTTGGAAGATCTCACGGATCTTATCACCCACCGCATCGTAGATGCCCTGGATGTTCAACTCGGCAGCCAGGGCAGCCTGAACGCTATTGATGATGGCCAGCTCGGCGTTACGCTGCTCAGTTTCCTTGAGCAAACGTTGCGTTTCATTAAATAACCGGGCGTTCTCCAGCGCTACGCTCATGCTATTCGCCAGTGTTTGCAGCAGGCGAACATCCGATTCGCTGAAGGCATTCTCGCGCTCAAAATTAGAAAGGTTGATCAGCCCGCGCACCTGGTCACCCACGATAAGGGGCACCATGACTGCCGATTTATCCAGCTCCGTCCCTGCAATAACATAGCTGCCGTATTTTTCTACCTCTTGCTGCATATTAGCGTTGATCACCAGGGTCTCGCCGGTGCTAAGAATATGGGCAGCAAAACCTTTGTCACTTAGTGGCTGCGGCTCAACCATCACTCTGCGGTTTTTTTCATACAGGTAAGGCAAGTATATTAATTTGGCTGCTGGGTCAAAAATGCGGATTTCTAGGTTATCGCTCTGAAAGATCTCGCGAATCTTATCCCCCACCGCATCGTAGATGCCTTGGATATTCAGCTCTGCCGCCAGGGCAGCTTGCACGCTGTTGATGATGGCCAGTTCAGCATTACGCTGCTCGGTTTCTTTTAGCAGGCGTTGGATCTCGTCAAATAAACGGGCATTTTCCAAAGCAGCGCCCAGGCTGGCAGCAATGGTAGTTAACAGGCGGATATCCGATTCGTCATAGGCATTTTCGCGCTGGTAGTTTTCGAGCTGAACAACACCTATCATCCGGTCACTGCTGATGATGGGAACCATTACACCAGACTTGCTGATGTCAGTGCCTGGAAGCGATCCTCCGGTTAAGGCATCACCTTCTTCGACTGTATTCCAGACAACAGGCTGTCTCGTTTGGCTTATCTTCTCAAATCCGCTTCCGGGAATCGGTGCGCTTGGAGGAATGGTCAGGCGCTGACCATTCTCATATGAATACATGTAATGGACAAGGTTGGTCTTTTCGTCGTACCAACGGATACCCAGATCGGGCGTTTTAAAGACCTCCCGCAGCTTATCACCCACCAGGTCAACGATCGCCTGGAAATCCAGCTCAGCAGCCAATCCCTGCTGAATGGAGTTGATGATCTGCAGCTCTGCCACCCGTTCCTGCTCAGCCTGGAATTGACGAGCGTTAGCAATGGCTACACCCATAGAGGATGCCAATGTGGAGAGTAGGCTGACATGGCTTTTTTGAAATGCATACTCCTTATAGCTCTGCACACTTACCACACCAATGACCTGATCGCCGATAATAATGGGCACACCAAGGTAAGAGAGAGTCTCACCACCGCCACCAGTAGCATCCTTTACCAGGATCCCACCGTATTGCTCTTCTTCTTCCAAGTTCGATAAAAGTAAGGGCTCACGCTTGTGGATCACGCCGGCGGTTAAGCCTTTTTCCAATGCGAAGGGCGGAGGGGGGACTGCGTAACCCTTGTCATAGTAATACGGCGTGCTGATCAGGTTCGTTTTTGGGTCGTAAAAGTGAATGGAGGTAACTTCGGCCTTAAAGGTATCGCGAACCTGATCGCCAACGATCTTGATGATCGCATCCATGTCCAGCTGCTTGGACAACGCCTCGCCAACCTTGTTCAGGATAGCCAGCTCGGCATTACGCTGTTCGGTTTCCTTTAACAACCGCTGGGTTTCATCAAATAAACGAGCATTTTCGAGTGCAGTCCCAAGTGTGGCGGCGATGGTGGTCAGTAAACGTAACTCGGATTCACCGTAAGCATATTCGCGCTCGAAGTTCTCATCGTGGATAACCCCCAAAAATCTATCACTGCTGATAATGGGGACATCGACCACTGATTTACTTTGATCTGTACCTGGAACAATCGACGTACCCATGGCCAGCATCTCATTTACGGTGTTATACACCACGGGCTGGCGTAAAGTGGCTATTTGTACGAACGGACTGTTAGGCGTGGGAGAACTGGGGGGTATGGTCAGGCGGGCCCCATGTTCCTTTTCATACAGATAATGGACCAGATTTGTTCTTTCATCATACCAGCGGATGCCAATGTTTTCCGATTGTAATACCTCACTTAATTTATCACCCACCAGGTCGACAATCGCCTGGAAATCCAACTCGGCCGCCAGGCCTTGCTGGATGGAGTTAATGATCTGCAGCTCATTAACGCGCTCTTGTTCAGCCTTGAACAGACGTTGGGTCTCATTGAATAGGCGGGCATTCTCCAGGGCAGTACCCAATGAAGCGGCAATTGTGGTCAGTAAACGCTGTTCTGATTCCTTGAAAGCATATTCATGCTCATAATCGCTAACAGTTATAAAACCGATCACCCGGTCACTGCTGATGATCGGTATGGCTATCGCCGATTTTTCATAATCGGTTCCTTCGATATGTGCAGTAATTCCCTCAAAGTCTGACGCAGTATTGGCGATCATTAAATTGCGAGTGCCACGAAGCTGTTCAAAAACACCACCTGGAACAGGTTCTCTGGTAGGGAGAAATAAACGCTTGCCATGCTCATAGCTGTAAAGGTAATGGATCAAATTGGCCTTCTCATCGTACCAGGCAATGCCAAGCTCATCCGTATGCAAGACTTCGCGCAGCTTATCGCCAACCAGGTCAACGATAGCCTGGAAATCCATCTCCTTGGCCAGCCCCTGTTGAATGGAGTTGATGATCTGCAACTCAGCTACACGCTCTTGCTCAGCCTTAACCAATCGCTGGGTCTCGTTGAACAGGCGCGCATTTTCGAGAGCAGTACCTAGAGAGGCCGCAATCGTGCTAAGCAGGCGGATTTCTGCATCACCAAAGGCATGCTCGCGTTCAAAATTTTCAACCGTAATATCGCCCAGGAAGCGGTCAGAGCCAATAATGGGGATAGACACAAAAGAGAGACTGTGATCCGTTCCTGGCAGGGTTAATGATTTTGCTAACTCTTCTGCTTCAATCACATAGGGTTGGCGCGTCTTCATTAGGGTTTCGTAAATCCCACCCTTAAGAGGCGTAGATGGCAAAGCAAAAATACGCTTACCGTGCTCGTATTGGTAGAGATAATTCGCCAGGTTAGCCTTCTTGTCATACCAGGAAATCCCCAGGTCACCGATATTGAACACCTCGCGCAGCTTGTCGCCCACCAGGTCAACGATGGTCTGAAAGTCCAGCTCAGCTGCCAGCCCCTGTTGAATTGAGTTGATGATTTGCAACTCAGCGATTCGGTCCTGTTCTGCCTTCACCAGGCGTTGAGTCTCGTCGAACAGGCGGGCATTCTCAAGGGCAGTGCCTAAAGAAGCCGCGATCGTGGTTAGTAGACGGATCTCTCCTTCACCAAAAGCATTCTCGTGGTCAAAATCTTCGAGATGAATAGCGCCGAGAAATCTATCGCTGCTGATAATGGGGATGTAAACCGCTGATAAGCTTCTGTCTGTCCCTGGTATAAGGGGATAGTCCTCCATTTCAGCCAGGCCCATCACATATGGCTGGCGGCTGGTCATCAAATGCTCGTAGATACCGCCTGAAATCGGAGGAGATGGCGGCGTATGTAAGCGTTGACCGTGTTCGTATATATAAATGTAGTGAACGAGATTTGCCTGTTCCTCCCACCAGGTAATCCCCAAATCGCCTGTCTTAAATACTTCGCACAGCTTATCGCCAACCAGGTCAACGATGGCCTGGAAATCCATTTCCTTGGCCAACCCCTGTTGGATGGAGTTGATGATCTCCAGCTCAGCCACGCGGTCTTGCTCTGCTTTGACCAGTCGCTGGGTCTCGTCGAACAAGCGGGCGTTCTCCAATGCCACACTCAAGCTATTTGCCACTGTTTCCAGGAGGTGCATATCCGCTTCACTAAATGCATCTTCGCGGTCCACATTCTGCAAGCTGATAGAACCTGAGATATTTCCATGCAGCTTGAATGGAACACTTAGTACACTTTGAGGCATTTCACCCGCAGGCACCACGAAATCGGGGTCGATCTCCCGAATCCCTTCTTCAACATTCTTATTGGCTAAAAGAGGTTGGCCCTGATTTATGAAATGAGACCAGATACGAGGGATGGGCATGGGATCAAAAGAGAACCTTTCTCCTCGCTCAATGGTGTAATGACGGTACATCAGGTTTTTCTCAAGGTCAAATGTAGCCAGTACCACTGTATTGGCGTCAAAGATCTCTTTGATTTTTTCACCAACCAGCTCATAAATTTCTTGAATATCTAATTTTGATGCCAACCCCGCCTGTACACTGTTGATCACTGCCAGCTCAGCGTTGCGCTGTTCCAGGTTCGAATTCGAAAGTTTCAGTTCCACAGTACGATCAGTCACCTTCCGCTCGAGGGTAGCAGACCAGTGCGCATTTTCCAATGCTACCGCGGCTTGATTGGTCAATACGCCCAGCAAACTCAAATCTTCTGGGTCAAAGCGGCCAAAACATCCACGTAGATCACAATAAATCACACCTACCAGCTTACCCTGGCTGAGCAAAGGCGCAGAAAGAATGCTTCGCTGAGTAAGAAGGTCGGCTTCAGGGTTTATCAGGCGAATAAATCCCTGCCGGGTATGGACGACCTCTTTCAGATGCAGATCAATTTCAGCAATAAAAGCTACTGGGTCAGGGGTGGCCAGAACTTTCCCTGCAATGCTTGGAAATGCCGGGCGCGGGAGGATCGTTTTTACTTCGCGGTAATTACCTTCGTCATCTAAAAGCACCAGGGCGATCCGTTCAGCCCCGCTAAGTTCATCCACCGCTTCTAGAATCTCTTGAGGCAGCAGTGAAAGATCGCGTTGAGCATTGAGGTTAACTCCCATTTTCAAGAGCCGTTTGAATACCTCATCTAACCGGCCGGGTTTCTGTACCTTAGAAGTAAAGACTGCCAGATCTTTTTCAATTATTGCATGCTCAGGCGCATGTTTGAGCCATTCGAGGATGAGCAAACGCCGGAAAACATCACGGTGTAAGTAACCTCTTCGTAATCCTGCGTCCGTAAAGTTTTCTAACGCGAGTAATAGCCCCTTCCAGCCTAATTGCAACGCAGACCAGGCTTGTTTAGAAATTTTCTTGCGCGGATTTTCAGCTTTGGTCAGAGGTAAATGGGCACGGTAACACCACCAGGCAAGCTCGACTGGAGAAACATCGGTGACACCCTGGCTAATAATTTCATCCAGGATTCTCTCCGCTTGCCGGGCAAATTTTCCCGCTGATGAACGATCGCTTTTTATTACATTTATTGCAGCTTTGTACGCAAGGTAGTTCGATCTTAAGGCAGGGCTTGGCTGAAATGGGACCTGTTCAGCAGCGCTTAATGCTTCATCTGCTTTTTCTGGACGTCCAGAAAATACATAGGTTGCCCCTAATAATAGGTTTATTATATACTCCATGAGAACATAATGAACCTGATGCGCGTTGTTGAGACCTTTCTGCAAATAATCAACCGACATATTAAAATCACCCAGCAGGCTATACGTGAGGCCGAGGTTTTGGTAATCAAAGATTAACATAGAAGTCTGGTTGGAAGCGAGACTGATTTGCATGGCACGAAGTGAAAGATCAATCGCCCTCTTATAAAGACCAACCTCATCCCACGACTGGCTGCTGTTCATAAAGACAATAGCTTGATATGGCAGGTCGCCGGCATCGGTAAACGCTTCAAGTGCTTCTTCCCACAAGGATCGCCGAAGGGTTTGATCCGTTGTCGAAATTGCCAGTGCATTCAATGCAATACCTTCCCAGTCGCGATCGCCAGTACTCCTGGCAATTTCTAAGCCCATTTTTGTTTCAATATAAAGTTCCTCATATTTACCGGTGGCACTCAGATATAATCCCGAAACAAAATAAGCTTTACACAATCTGAGTTTATCCTGCGAACGAATTAATTTCATGCCTTCATCCAGATAATTTTTCGCCGCAGCATACTCGCCCAGCTCTACCTGCATCATCGCTAGAGATAGTAATGCATCCGCTTTTAAGCCTGGCTGACCGCTCCGCATGGCAGCCACCAGGGTAGCTTGCCCTAGCTGCAGACCGCGTTGCAAATCTCCCAATTGGCGCAGTAAAGTGATCAGCTCTGCATAAGCGCTGACGAAGGTCGCATCATCTCCCCGCTTTTCAGCTGCTTCTGCCAGACCAGTCAGGCATTCGTCGGCCACCTTCGAGTGACCTAACATCTTGTGACAGTGGGCGAGGGATAAATTCATCTCAGCATTGGCATCCCAGGGCACGTTTGCCTTCGCCAGTGCCTGGGTATATAAATCGATCGCCTTCTCATGGGTGGCGGCTTTGCGCGACCAATCTGCTGATTCCCGCAGGGACTGCCAGGTAGGTTTCTTCATAAACTCATTCCTTCAAACACTGGTTTAACTTGCTATGATTTCTGCCTGTTTTAGGTCTACCGGTTCCTGCTGTAGCTCACGCGCGTCCTGAGGTGAGATGCCTACCGTACGCGGCAGCTCGTGGATGCTTGTGCGGGCGAGGCGTTCCGACATGCGGGAAAGCACCAACCGGCTGAAATCCGCTTGAGCCATCATCACCCGCAATATTGAAGCTGGTACCTCCAAGCAGAGGGAGGTTTCTTCTACTACCACATCCGCAGTGCGCGCAGCCCCGGTGAGGGCCGCGATCTCACCAAAATAATCTCCGGGAGTCATACTGGATAGTGAGTGGTATTCACCGCTTTCACTTGCGATTCCAGCTACAGCCTTACCTTTCAAGACAAAATATGCCTGGTCACCCACCTCGCCAGCACTCATCATCCGGGTGCCAGCTTCTACTTCTAATACCGAACCCTGGGTGATGATTCGCTCGCGGTCTGCTCGTGATAATCCTCCCAGCGAGGGAATCAGGCCAACCAGCAAGTCGACATCTGAAGGCAGCACGGCCCGCCTTACCCCAAGTGGGGCAGCAGCCGGTGCACTGCGAAGTAGCTGTAGGGCCTTACGCCACTCGGCAGCTGGCTGACCAATACCTGGCAGCACCAGTGCCCAAATACCACAAGCCAAGGTGATAAACGCGCCAACGAGGTACAGCACACGTACATCGATGATATCAGCCAACCCCGAAGCAGCCATGCCGATCAGGAAGAAAGCGTTGGAGGAGACGAAGAAGGCACTGGCCACCCGCCCGCGCATCTCGGCTGCTGTGTTACGCTGGACCAACACTCGCCTGGCAATGGAATAGGGTGCATTCATAAAACCAGAGATCATCTGCACAGCAATCGCCAGTGCAACAGAGTGCAAAAATGAATAGACCAAAGCTGCCATCCCCATCCCAAACAACCCCACCACCATCCACTGGCCTTCACGCCAGCGACTAAAGTAGCCAACCATCAACAGGCTGGCGATAACAAACCCGACTGAGGTGAGTCCTTCCTGGATGCCATATTCAAAAGTGGTGGCACCTAATGCGCGTTCAGCGAATGGCAACAACAACGAATTAGCCAGGCCAAAACTCACCGCGATGGGGATGGCCAGCAGGAATATCGACCGCAAAGCAGGGTTTTTTGTCAGATAAGTGACGCCTGTCTTAAGGTTGGCAAACACCACTTTTACCGAAGTCTCATCCAAAATCTCCAGCTTGCGCACGCGTAAGAATAATATGCATCCTGCAGAGATCAGAAAAGATATGGCATCAATATAAAAAGCAATGGCTATGTCATATCTTGCAATCAAACCTGCAGCAGCAAAACCTACTGCAGTGGAGCCGAAAGTACTAATGGCCATGAGTGAATTGGCCGCGGCCAGCTCATCATCAGGCGCTACTTCGGGCAGCACACTCTCATATGCCGGGTCAAAGAACTGCCCAACCGTGCTTGTCAGGATCACGATCACATACAGCCAGACAATGCTGTAAGGTACCAGGAAGGGGATCAGGAAAACCAACACGGCCCTGAGCAGGTCAGCAATAATCATGATCTTTCGCCGGTCATAGCGATCCACGAATACCCCGGCGATCAACCCGACCAGCAGGCTGGGAGCAGCCGTAGCCATCAACATCAGCCCTACGCTCAGGGCGGACCCATTGGTTTGCTGGTATACCAGGATTGAAGCTGCCAGCGAGGTAAGGGCACTGCCAATGGTGGACACCAGCTGCCCGGTCCACATCAGTGTAAAATTTTTGTGACGAAAGACGATAAATGGCGATTTTGGCTTGCCGGTGAGCGATGCGGTATCCGTGCTCATTGGTCACCTCCAGTGATCATCTCAAGCTGCTCAAATTTATCCTGCAGGATATCAAAGCCCCCCTGCCAAAAAATGGGTGAAGTAATATCCATACCCGCTTCTTCAAGCATTTTTTGAGGCTCAGCGGAACCACCGTATGATAACAACCTGATATAGCGTGGCACAAAATTCCCTGGATCAGCCAGGTACTGCTGGTATAACGCCAGTACCAGGAGTTGCCCAAAGCTATATGCATACGGATAGAACGGAGAATTGAAAATGTGCGGGATGGTGAGCCACTCCCAGGCGAACTCATCGGAAAGCTCGAGTGCATCGCCGAACTGTTCTTGCAGATTTTTCAAGTATAAGCCTGCCAATTCATCGCTGGTACAGCCGGCCAATATCCTTTGATGCGCCTGCCTCTCAAAAATGGATATATACGCCTGGCGCTCGACCGTTGCATACGCATCGTCCAGGAAGGTCAGTAACAGGTCGCGCTTGATAATTGGATCAGGTTCCCCTTGCAGCAATCGGTCGGTCACCAGCATCTCGGCAAATACAGAAGCAGTTTCTGCCAGTGGCAGCGGGGCATGAAAGTTAAATACCGAGTGGTGACTGGCCAGGATGGAGTGTACCGAGTGACCAAGCTCGTGGGCAAGGGTGGTGACGTCACGGATGCAATTATTATAATTGACCAAAACCCAGGGAATATACTTTGGCGACACGCCGTAGGAAAATGCGCCCGCGCGCTTTCCAGGTCGTACCTGTGAATCAAGGTGAGACTTCTCAAGCACTTGTGAGGCTGCTTGAGCTATTTGCGGCGAAAACTGGTTGAAACAATCCAGAACCAACGGTACAGCAGTGCCAAACTCAATTGTCTTTTCCGAGCTGGCGATAGGGGCATAGATGTCATAACGTCGCAGCTTGTCCATTTTCAGCAGTCTGGCTTTTAGATTGAAGTAACGCTGAAAAAGCAAGGTGTTCTTCTGGCAGGCTTCCAGCAGGGCATCTACCACCGGGTCGGGGATATTATTACCAAAATTACGGACCGAGATCGGGCTCGGGTAACCCCGCAACTCCACCGCTTCACTGCCCCAATCGCGGACCAGGCTGAAATAGATTTGGGAAATCACTGCCTTGCTGCCACCATACACCCGATACAGCTCATTGTATGTGGCAGCCCTCACCTGGGGTGATGGATGGTGATAATACTGGCTCAACCCGTCTCGAGTTAACTGTTTTACTTCTCCATCCACTTCCAAATTAAAAATGAAACCATTGGTGAGGATTTCGTAAATCTTTGTCAGCGCTTCTCCACCATTAGCATCCTTGAGATTGATGATCTTTTCTTCTGGCTCAGTTAACGTGTAAGGTTTAAAACGGCGTATGGAGATCAGGTGATAAGATAATTCACCCGCTGCTGCGATAAATTTATCGGCCACCTCGTTTGATAAGCTTTTAAACCACAAGCTGAAGAACAAGGTGCGATTTTGTACCCCGGTAAGCACTTGCTCAATGCGATCACGCAGGCTTAAGGCCGTCGGGTTTTGAGTATCTTCTGCGAAACCCAGGTACGCATAACCGCCCACCTGACCGGTGAGCTCTCTTAATAGTTCAGTTTTATGCAGCAAGGTGAGGAATTCCGAGGCAGCTAAATCGTTGGAGAGGCGATCGCGATACAATTCAACTTCTCTGACACAGGATTCGATTTGGTCGAGAAGTCCATCCAGCTGCTCAGGGCCTTCGGGTAGCAATTCCTGTAAACTCCATCGAGACGTTTTATGTGTTCTTGTCATTTGTCTATCCGAATCAGGATTTTTCCCAATGATGAATCTCTCATTGGAAATCTGTGATTTGAAACATGTGCCAGGAACAATCGTTCGTACCTATGCCTCCTGCTTTTTAATACAGGTCCAGAAGCGACATACCGATTTTCTTCACAAACCACCTGACGCTATTCAGTTTTTCGATGAATATATTCTTTAGCCCTTGACCCAAGTTTATTTTACTAGGAATTATGGCAAGTGCCCATACGAGAGGAAAAACTACGCCTGATTTCTGAATAATTTATATGATATATTGGTACCTATGAAACCCAAAATCAACAAGACCAGTTTTGGATCAATCACCGTAAATGGAGAGAAGCTTGAGAATGACATTCTAATCCGTCTGGATGGAAGCGTAGTAAAACGAAGGAAGAAACTCTCCAAAGAAGTTTTCGGCACCTCACACACGCTTTCACTGGCCGAAGCAGAATTCATTTATGAAAAAGGCGCTGAAAAAATTGTCATCGGCTCGGGTCAATCGGGTATGTTGAAGCTGTCGGAGGAGGCGGAAGATTATTTCTCCAAGAGAAAATGTAAGGTGAAGCTTATCCCCACACCTGAGGCGATCACAAGTTGGAACAAAGCCAAGGGTAAGACCATCGGGTTGTTCCACGTCACTTGCTAACGTCAATCACGTAAAAAAGCATTTTAACCCACCTCAATCACCCTGTTTTTGGAGGGCTTGTGCAACGCCGCTTATTCTTCACGAGTTTTTTCTTACTGACAGCTTTACTGGTTACCGCATGTAGTTCTGTGGCTTCATCACCAACCGCAACTGCGTCTAGTACACTCACCCAAACACCAACTTATACCTTAATCCCCACACATACATACACTCCATCGCCAACAAACACGTCGACCCCCACAGTGACACCCACCAAGACTCTGACCCCAACCCGGACGTTCACCCCCACCCAGACCCTCACCCCTACGATCACACCTTCGCCAACTTATTCGCTGCCAACCCTGACGGTGAAGATGCAGGCAAACTGCCGTTACGGGCCTGGAACAGCCTATCTCTACGCCTGGGGTATGTACACAGGCGATACTGCTACAGTGTGGGGCCGAAATGATTCGGGCACCTGGTTATGGATTCAACCGGACAATATTAAATACCAATGTTGGATTTCCACCTCAGTTGTCGAGGTCAAAGGGGATGTTTTCTCAGTTTATATGGCGCCTGTTCGCTTGCCCGAATCTGTCCTGTATGGCCCACCTACCGGCGTTTCCGCAGTGCGCAATGGCGATAGCGTGACCGTTTCGTGGCAACCGGTCAACATGACGGAGGACGACGATCGCGGCTATATGATTGAGGCTAATCTCTGCCAGAATGGCAACCTGGTGTGGATGGCTGTGGCAACCATGGAGCCAACTTATACATTCACAGATGAAACAACCTGTTCGCAGGCTTCCAATGGATTGCTATACACCGTGGAAAAACATGGTTATACCGACCCGGTGCCGATCCCGTGGCCTTAGTCACCCCAGGACCTTTTAATGGCCATCCATAAAGTCCTAATTGCATTAACAGCTCGAATTGATTATTATATCCAACCAGACTTAATCATAGACGGATTGTGTAGCAATTAGCTCCGCAAATAGAACCTTGACCCACCAAGATATCTGAAAAAACTCGATCAGAAATCTCCCCGCAACATTAATCTTGCTTTAATATTTACAGGATATTATTGGTCTATCGCCATGTTATAAAATTAGTTAGAATTGAATACCGCCATACGGGGAGGGGTGCTATGGGCAGTTTCCTGGCTACAAACCGATCGAAAATTACCAGGCATGCTGGACTAATCGTGCTCTGTCTGATTACCATTGTTTTACTCTCAGCCAGCATGGCATCCTTGAGCTTGGCTGGCGCCTCAGATACTGGTTCTGACCAGGTGACACTGGCTACGACGATATATTTACCATTGGTCCAGAAACAGCATTCAATACCTCAAACCAGCTACATTATCCTGGGCTGGAATGACCTGGGTATGCATTGCTACAACCGGTATTTCCAGGATTTAGCTGTGCTTCCCCCGTACAATAACCTTTGGGCTCAAGTGATCCTGCGCGGAGATCCTCCCCAGATCGTCACCCAGGGCATCCGGGTTCAATACAGGTTCCCTGACAACACGGTTTCTTCCACAAAATCTGACTTCTGGACCTATGCTGCCCAGCTGTTTGGGGTGAACCTGCCAGATAACGTCGGTTTGAAGGGCAAAGGTCTGGCAGATGTGATGGATCTGGATGCGGATCATTTTGTAGCTGAAGGTATCCCGCTGACAGAATTCAATGATAGTGATCTTAACAATCCCTCCCCGTACCAGCTGGCGGAGATTACAGCTTATGACATTGCCACCAGCGAAGCCCTGGCAACCCTGACGGTGGTGGCGCCAGTCTCTACGGAAATGCATTGCGACAACTGCCATGCTACTGGCAAGGACCCGGGTGGTAACCAGCCACGTACCGAGCTTAATATCCTGGCTTATCATGACCACGAAGAAAACACCAACCTGCTCAACAGCCGGCCAGTGCTGTGCGCCCGCTGTCACAGCTCGAACGCATTGGGCATGTCAGGCGTGCCAGGTGTTCCCAGCTTATCCAACGCCATGCATGAGCAGCATTCTGAGGCCGTCCCAGATACCAGTGATGGATGCTACAACTGCCATCCCGGACCAACGACCAAGTGCCTGCGGGATGCCATGTCGCTCAACGTCCCCTCCCCCTTGGATCCAAATCGCAAGATGAACTGCATCGACTGCCATGGCGGGATGGCTAAGGTAGCCCAGAACTCAAATCCCTGGCTTAACGAGCCTCGCTGTGAAGGGTGCCACACTCCTACCGCTACCCAGCAATTCAACCAAGACCAAGCCTTATACCGCCAATCAAAGGGGCATGGTGGCATCTATTGTGAAGCCTGCCATGATAGCACGCATGCCATCGCCACCAGCCGTGAGCCGAATGATGCGATCAAGTTCGTGCAGCTCCAAGGGCACGCCGGAACGCTGAGTGAGTGCACTGTCTGCCACCTGACCCAACCTGCTGGGCCAGGCCCGCATTCAAAATAAAGTAACAGGTTATATCCAGCAGGCCAACTGGGAAATCCCCACTGGCCTGCATTTTTATCTCATGGTAGAGCATCGCAACATGACAAACTGGACGGGGGTCAAACAAGGAAAAAGTGGATGACTTGGTGTTGAATTCGTACCTGTTCATTTCTTATATTCCAGCAATTCGAATGGATTTATATAAACAGACGGAATAAAGAAAGAGAATCAAGATGGACGTCGTCAATTAATTTAAAGTGACAGTTTTCCCATATTGAAACCCAGAGAACTAAAACTTAGCTATATCTATTTCTTTATCAAAGCCTTCATCAAAGGACCTCGTTTATCTCAGCTTGTGGAATAAAACAATCCTCGATAGACATCATATGCACTAGAATTCTGCAAATATCTACTAGCAGATGGTATGCAATTGGTCGCTCCGAATCCCTCGAAGGTTAATATGTTTTAGGCAATATTTAATCAAATCATAATATATTTATAGGATATTCACGAGTAATCCGATATAGAATGGCGGCAATGATCATTCGTACTCCCGATTATCATTTACGGGTTTTTGTCAGCTCTACACTAAAAGAGCTGGCAGATGAACGTAAAGCGGTCCGCCAGTCAATCCTCAAACTACGCCTTTCTCCCGTTATGTTTGAATCGGGCGCACGCCCCCATCCAGCACAGGAGCTGTATCAGGCCTATCTGGCACAGAGCCAGATTTTTATTGGTATATATTGGCAGAGCTATGGCTGGGTAGCCCCGGATATGAATATTTCGGGCTTGGAAGACGAATATAATCTCTCAGCTAAGCTACCCAGGTTAATCTACATAAAGACGCCGGCAGCAGAGCGCGAGCCCGCCCTTGGGTCCTTGCTTGATCGAATCCGGAACGATAATTCAAGCTCCTACACCTATTTTTCTTCACCTGCTGAACTCAAGGAACTTGTGCAGAACGACCTGGCATTAATGCTCACCGAGCGATTTGAAGCCAGGCAATCGAAAGAAATATCCCCCCTCAAGAGTATAGTTCATCCGCCTACCAATTTACCTGTTCCACGCAACCCCCTCGCCGGGCGTGAGAAAGAGCTCACTTCAATTTGTGAATTGCTCAAGCAGGAAGATATCGCGCTAATCACGTTGACCGGTGCAGGTGGTACTGGAAAATCTCGCCTGGCGATACAAATCGGTTTGAACGTGCTTGACCATTTCACTGATGGCGTATACCTGGTCAGATTAGAACCTATTATCGATCCCGAATTAGTCATCTCCGCCATTGCGGAGACATTTGGGATCAGGGATACACCTGAAAGTCAACCGATTGAAATGATGCTGGGTGAATACCTCCAAGACAAGAATATGCTTTTAATCCTGGATAATTTCGAGCAAGTGGTAGATGCGGCACCCCACGTAGCCGAAATCCTCGAGAAATGCCCCAGGCTCAAATGTATCACAACCAGTCGATTGCCTCTACGCTTGCGAGCCGAGAGGGAGCTTCCTGTCCTGCCTTTAGAGATCCCAGTAGTAAGAGACCCTGGTGAAATCACCGATTTAAGTCAATATGCTGCAGCTGAGCTTTTCATTCAACGCGCACGGGCAGTGAACCCCGACTTCACCATGACGAAGGTAAATGCGCAAGCCGTGGCCGAAATCTGTTACCGCCTCGATGGACTGCCGCTTGCTATTGAGCTGGCTGCTGCTCGGATCAAGCTTCTCCCTCCCCAAGCCCTTCTTGCCCGGCTTGATCATCGCTTCGAGATATTAACCAGCGGGACACGCGATCTCCCTGAGCGCCATCGTACACTGCGCAACGCGATTGATTGGAGCTATCACCTGCTCGATGAGACAGAAAAGACCCTGTTCAGGAGGCTGGCTGTATTTTCCGATGGATGTTCATTTGAGGCAATTCAAAAGGTATGCGACATAAATAATGACCTGATCCCCCAATTAGACGATAGGTTATCTTCTCTGGTTGACAATAACCTGGTGATTCAAATACAGGGATTAGATGATGAACCCCGCTTTGGAATGCTCAACACTATCCGTGCGTATGCAGCTGAGCAATTGGATGCCTGTGACGAATACCTGGTCATTCATGAGAAATTTGCTCAATACTTCCTTGAATTCGTAAAAGATGTTGAGCCTCGCATACGTTCCAAGGAAAGGGAGTGGTGGCAGGGCAAGATGCAACGTGAATTCGGGAATATCCGCAGTGCCCTGGACTGGATAAGTACGACCGGATATTGCATTGAAATCGGGCAGGAAATCGTCATCGAAGTGGGCCTGTTCTGGCACATCTGCGGTTATATAACCGAAGGCCAATATTGGTGCGACCGGATGTTAACCTTATGCGACGATTCAACGTCTGACAGAATTCGTGCAGGCCTGCTGCTTTTTGGAGGACTGCTCAACCGAGCGCAAAGTGACCAGGCAACGGCCACAGCATCTGTTGACAAGAGCCTCGAATTGATATGCAAGCTCCATGATGAACCCTTGATGGGTATCGCCCTCATGGCAAGAGGCATCATTGCTTCAGCAATGCGCGATCTTTCTCGGGCCGCAGAATCATTTGAAGAAGCCGTGGAGATATTCAGGAGAATAAGCGATCTGTGGAACCTGGCAGTCTCTTTGTCCTGGTTGGGTGATATTGCCTTATTCCAGGATGACACTGCCCTTGCCCAACAATATCACAACGAAAGTATCAAGATTGCCAGACAGCAGGGCGATCCTTGGTGCCTCATGCCCGCGCTTATGTCATCTGCACAGGTTGAGATGATGAACGGAGAGCTTGACTCCGCCTATCTAAAGCTGGTAGAGATCACACAGGTATTGCAAAAAACTGGCGACCGCTGGAGTTTATCATGGACACTGATTGACCTGGGACATGTCGTCTACTTACAGGGCAACCTCCAACAAGCGGGTGGATATATTCTCGAAGCACTCCAGCTTGCCAAAACCTTTGGGAATCTGCGAGCGCTGGTCATCGGGTTGGTAAAAGCAGCTGCCCTCATCGCAAGGATGAGCCAGCCAGAAAATAAGATACAGCTGGCTTTAGCTGCCCGGATTTGCGGGACTTGCGCTACATACTCCAATCAACCTGGATTATTTGTCTGGATCAATACAAGGCAGCTTTATGAACAGGCAATAGCTGATACGAAATCTCTAATGGATGACAAGCTATGGATCAGCGGACACACAGAGGGTCAGAACATGCCGCTTGAAAATACGATAATGCTAACTCTGGAATCCCTCAGAGAAAGCATCCGCTAAGTAGCTGTTGCAACGGATTTTAGCGGTTCTCTCTATCTAATAGGCGTGATGCTTTTTACCTGTGACCTGATAGATTCTTGTATGCGACCTTGAAGGTGGCAAAATTAAACCTCCCTACCTGAGGTTGAGAAACTGCCGAAAAAGTTACCCGGGCTCTATCGATAAACGATCGATCAGTTCTAAGACCTCTTGATTCGATGGGATGTCAGACATGTCATGGCCGTAATGGGCATAGCGTGCCACCCCTGCTTTGTCTACGATCACCTGCGCAGGCATCCGGCCTAACTTAAAAAGGTTGACCTCTTGCCCGTAAAGCTTGAGCACACTTGCCTTTGGATCCGGTAAACCAATGAATGGCAGGTCATTCTCCTTCCAATAGGAAGCGAATGCCTTGGCGTCCTCCGGTCCAACTACGATCACCTGAATATTTCGACTGGTAAATTGCTGGTAGTCCTGACGCAACTGCGCCATGTGCTGCCTGCAGAATGGTCAGATGAAACCCCGGTTGAACACCAACAAGACGATAGATTTGTCCCGGTAATCTGATAACCGAATAGTCTCACCATTGAAACTCTTTAGTGAAAAATCAGGTGCAGGTGCATTGATTGGTACTCTAGGCATGAATATTCTCCTGAGTCAGATTAGAGATGAATTGAGATACTGCGTCCATAAATGCCTGGGGCTTTTCTTCGTGGGGGACATGCCCGGTGTTGCCGATGACATGCAGCGTTCCGTTCGGTAAAGCTTTGGCAAGTTTCACACTGTCGGCTGTCGGTACAATACGGTCATCGTCGCCAGTGACCACTAAAACCGGCATGCTTATCTCATTGAGGCGCGCTGATAAATTGGAAGCCTGGCTGGCGAGGGTGAACTCCCACAACGCTTTATCCCAATTCTCCACTCTAAATGGCTTTTGATAGAACTGCTCCATTTCTGGAGTTATCTGGTCTGGATCATGCCAGGCCAGTTTGAGCAGATCACGACCACGGGTGAGAACCTGTCGGGTGAATAATGGTCCCATACGGCGCATCTGCGGGGTGGTTAACACAGGTCGCAGCCAGGCAGGCGTACCCATACCGTGGTAAATGGCCGGGTCGACCAGGACCAGAGCCGAGACCCGCTCCGGATAAGCCAGGGCGGCCTGCATGGCTAACGTTCCACCCGCTGAATTACCCACCAGGATGGCCTGCCGAATCCCAAAATGATCCAACAGGCTATGCAGCAGAGCAACCTGGGAGTCAAGGCTGTACGGGTTCTGCCCTTTCCAGACAAGCGGATGGGAAGATAATCCAAACCCCGGCCGATCATAGGCAATCACCTTGCCCAGTTGGGATAGCGCAGGCGTGACGGCGTGCCATGAATAAAGGCTGGCTGCAAAACCATGCAGCAGCACGAACACCAGCTCGCCCTGCCCGGCTCTTTTGACGTGGATGTCTAATCCGTTGAGCTGGATAAACTCCGAGTCGTCATCCGCCAGGTCGCGTGGCTTGAAGGTGCCCTTCAGGGGAGGCACAGGGATGAGGAGAGGACCAACCAGCAGCAAGGTCAGGCCGCCTGCCAGGGCCAGGGCGCCAGGATGCTTGATCAGGCGTTTCATGCTGTTCCAGTTGTCGGTAAGGTCGTTATGTCTTCCAATGGTCGCCTGGGAAGTAAATAGGCCACGAACAAAGTGACAGCCACCAATACGAAGGTGATCCAGGTTGGGATAGCAACGGCCGAGATGTTTTCAAATTTAACGGCGATGCCTGCCAGAGCCCACAAAATAACCGCGGTATAGGCAACATCCCGGCGGGTGAAATTCATCATACCTGCTATGATAAAGACTGCTGCCAGGACGATGCCCATCCAGACTACTGCACTGATCCCGAAACCATCCCATTTTAGATAATCCAGCAAGCTGGTGACATTGGCGACGGTTGCCACAGTGATCCATCCCAGGTAGATGCTGAAAGTGAGATGGGTAGTGTATCGTTCAGCAGGCGAGACCTTAACACGACCAATCCCCAACCGCAGGTAGGTGATAATCAAAGTGGCGAGCAGGAGCAGCATGGCAACCAGGGTCAGGGGGAATTTCTGATAGTGCCACAGGAAGATCCAGATGATATTGGCAAGACCTCCCAATGAGATCCACCAACCTGTGCTGCGTAAGCGGGGATTTTGCCTCTGGGAGGGAAGAGCCTGGAATATCGCAAAGGCGATCAACCCAAGGTAGATCAACCCCCAGATGGAGAACACATAACCGGCAGGCACAAAATAGACATTAAAGCGATCAGAGATTGTACCGGTATTCTGGCCATTGATCGGGAGGATATTCGCCAGGGCATTTACCGTGATGGTAGCCACCACGGTAAGGACGACTGCAATCTGCCGAAAGATATCTTTTTTCATTTTATTCACTCACTTTCATTTCTAGTATAGTGTATTTCTGGTCCGAAGAATTACCACGCAGGGAAAATAGCTTCTTCAGCAGGCCGTATTTCTTATCTAGCAACTGGTCAACTTTCAGGTCAAGCTCAGCGTCGCTCACTTCACGGGCAAATGCAGGTACCCACTCACCCAGCAAGGCACCGTCCATTTTACATGGGGCAATATTGACCTTAGCGCTATTGCGAATTCGCTTCACTTTGCCGGAATCTGCGATCGTGCGGGCGTACAAGACATCACCCTCCTGGACGAACCAGACTGGGGTTCTGACACCCACACCATTTTTCCGGAAGGTTTCCAGGTTTATGTATTTCTGTTTCTCAAATGGTTTATATGGATTGCTCATACTTTCCTCTTCGATATGCTTCCAGGGCTCGCTGCCTTGCCATTGCATGGTCAACGATTGGAGCTGGATAATCTTTTCCGATCACGCAACCTACCTGCGCTTGCAGGTTGGCTGGCATACCCTGGGGAGCATGGATAAATTCATCGGGTACAGCCGATAGTTCTGGAACCCAGCGGCGAACATATGCACCACTTGGATCAAATTTCTTGGCCTGCAGCACAGGGTTGAAAACCCTGAAGTATGGCGCAGCATCGGTACCCGTCCCAGCCGTCCACTGCCAGCCACCGTTATTGGCAGCCGGGTCACCATCTACTAAATGCTCCATAAAATAAGCGGCACCTCTGCGCCAATCGATCAGCAAGTCTTTAACTAAGAAGGAAGCTGTGAGCATGCGCGCCCGGTTGTGCATCCATCCATGGGTATTGAGCTGCCGCATGCCTGCATCGATGATGGGGTAGCCTGTGCGTCCTTGCGACCAGGCGAGAAAGCCGGCTTCATCTTCAAGCCAGGGGATACGGCCAAGCTCACGCCGAAAGGATGTTTGGAGCACATGGGGAAAATGATCCAATATGCCGGCATAAAACTCACGCCAGATCAATTCATTCAGCCAGGCTTCTGCTCCTTTCCGGCTTAGGGTATCTGGTGACACTTCCCAGGCTTTTCGAGCAGCCATTACCGCCTGCCGGGCTGAGAGCATTCCAAACCGCAGGTACGGTGAGAGCCCTGAAGTGGCGGTAAGATCCATGCGATCCCTCGTCTGGGAATAATGATAGATATCAGCGTCAACGAATGATCCAAGGCGATCTAATGCTTCCTTTTCACCAGCAATGAAATTTGGTTGGGTATGAGAAGGGGCAAAAGTTGGAATATCCAGGCTTTGCAGGGCAGGCATAGGAACCATAGCGTCAGGTGCAGGCAGTGGCTCGCCTGGCAGTGGCAGGCTCTTCCACTTGCGGCTGAAAGGCGTGAACACGGTGTATGGCGATCCATCTGGCTTCAGCAGTTCCTGCGGTGAATAAACCGTAACACCCGCAGTGAGAATTAAGGGCAGCTCACGTTGCACACGGCTATCACGTTGCCGGGCATAGGGTGAGACGTCCGCTTCAGCGAGGATTACCGAAGCGCCAGCCTCACGGAAAACACGCTGAAGCTCTTCGATGGGATTACCCTGCCTTACAATTAAAGCACTGCCTCGCTGGCGTAAGTCGGCATCCAGCAATCGCAATCCATCCAGGAGGAATGCAGTACGGGCATGGCTGGCATGTGCAGCGTTCAGCAAACGTGGATCAAGTATGAAAAGAGGGATAACGATATCTGCCTGCCGCAGGGAAGCCGACAGGGCTTGATTATCACTCAGCCGCAGGTCACGCTGGATCCACCAGATTGCTACACTCATCAAGGAACCATCCCTTCAACAAAAAACAATTTTTTCAAGCACTTCGACAAGATGCCAGCTACTAAAGCTCATTCAACTGCATTCTGGCTAGCCTCCATTGTCGCTTGATGAGAAGGCCTCACGATACGCAAGTATGCTAACACGATCGCCCAACCCATCAGCAGGGCGCTGAAAACACCAGGTGCCCATAATCCAAGGCTTTGCAGCAGGTAACTACCTGCAAGGGGAGCAATCACGCGGGTGAGCGATTCAATCGAGGTAGCAATTCCGAGCAAACCACCCACTTCCTGGCGGGTAACCGTTTTGGTGATCGCGCTCTGGATGACAGTGTTCAACACACCACCGGCCAGTGCCAGGGGGATGATCACAATCACCAATCCAAACAACTGGCTGGTGAATGCCCAGACTAGTAAAGCACCAGTCATTACCCATAAACCGGTGATGATCAACCAATTCTCCCGGAAGCGCTTGGTCAGCTTGCCAATCAACCCTCCCTGGACGATCGCAGCCATTAACCCGACAAAAGCCAGCAGATAGCTCGTTGTTTGAACACTTAACCCCAAGCCCTGGGTGAACAGGGTGAAAACGGTTTGGAATGTGGCAAATCCCAGCGAAAAGAAGAAACGCAATTGCAATAGCGGACCCACCTTGGGGCGGTTGAGGGCTTGCTGCAAAGCTTTGAAGGTGAAAGGTGGACGCCTTTGAGCGGATTCAGCGATCCGCCGTTCGGGTGTAAGCGATTCGGGCAACAATAGAAAGATCATCACCAGGTTGAGAAGCGATATCGCTCCAGCGACAAAAGCTGGCAGGCTATATCCATACTGACTTAATGACCCTCCAACAACTGGCCCAATAATAAACCCCAACCCAAAGGCTGCCCCGATCATCCCCAGCCCTTTTGCCCGGTTCTGCTCATCTGTGACGTCGGTGATATATGCCTGAGCGACGGTGATGTTCCCCCCGGTCAATCCATCCAGGATGCGGCTGAAAAACAAAATGCCAAGGATAATGATGTTGGCTGCAGCAGGATTGATCAATCCAGCCAGATAGTTTCCTAGCGGATCAGCCAGGCCCAATAAGAGGAAACCTATGAATGTCCCCGCCACACTCATCAGTAGAACTGGTCTACGTCCGATACGATCCGATAACCTGCCAAGCAGTGGGGCTCCTAACAGCTGGGCAGCGGCATAAGAAGCCACCAACAAGCCTACTATAAAAGGTGTTGCTCCGTATGTCTCAGCGTAATATGGCAACAGTGGCAGGATAATACTGAAGCCTAATAAATCGATGAACACGATTAAAAATATCGTCAACAGCCGGCTACTCTTCAAGGGGAACCTCAATAATCAGGAAATTTATCTACTTGCTAGATCATCATGGCGCAGCTGACGCTCAAGCCACGCTAGGATCAAGGTCGCCTCACCAGGGAGGGCGCGTTGCAGTGATTGCTGGTAGGCAGTATATAGCTGCTGGAGCAGGGTTAGCGGAAAGCCATGATTAATTAATAAACCATTGAGCCAGTCAGACGTTTTATCCAGGAGATTGATATCTCCCAGGGTTAAGGCTGACTCGATCGCCTTGCTTAGATCCTCCACGGCAGCCTCTTGCAGAAACGGATCAAGCTGTCTGATACGCAAATCGGTATTGACAATACTCACTATCTGGGCTTTTTTTTCTTTATATAGCTGCACAACACGGGAATATTCAGTCGATATTGGTTGGGCACTAAGTATCTGAGTGGATACTTTCAGCAAGCGATCGACTTGCTGTGGAACTTGCAAGATTTCGCTTCCAAGGTAATAGCCAGAGATACTGTGAGTTATCTCAGGCGTTGTGACAAATATACCGCCACCATATGCCAGTGGAACTCCCTGCTGAGCGAGTGACTCAGCTATTATTTGCAAGGAGGCAGCAGCATTGAGCGTTTGAGCCGCAGACACAACCAGAGCTGGAGAAACAACTTGCATGGTGATATCCAGATCCTGGAGTGGTACGTTGGAGCCAAGGAAGACCACATCCCAGCCACTCCTGCGAAGCAGGTAGGTGACCAATAGCAGGCTGAAGTCATGGGCCTCAGCAGGTGGGCAGGCGGCGATAATCCGCCCTGGGCGTGAAGGTGGCACCACGCCAGCCAGCAAGCTATTCAATCGCCTGAGAGCAATCGCCGAGGCAAAATGCTCTTGTTGCACACTGAGTGAGCCGTTATACCAGAGCTGGCCCAGCTTTGCCAGCCCTTTTTGCAGCACCTCAACACAAATCGTCTCGGGTGCAGCCAGAGCAAACGCCTGGTCCAGGATGCGATTGGCAGCCAGGTCATCAAAAGCCAGGCAGGCAGCGAGCCATTTTTGCCAGAGCTCATCGAACACATCCTGCCCAGGACCAGGCAGTAACACTTGCCCATCACCCACTACTGGAGCAGCTTGTTCTGTAGCTGACTGGCTTTTCCATAGCTCCACAGCATGGCTGATACTAAGCCCCTCGTTTTGCCGTGCCACCAGCCACTTGAGCATTTCGATGTCCTGCCGGGAGTACAGACGCTGACCCCCGGCAGTTCGCTGTGGCTTGGGGAGACCATAACGAAATTCCCAGGCCCGTAAGGTAGCTGCGCTCAAACCGACTTCTTTCATCACTGCCTTAAGGTTGTAGATTGGTGTGCTGTCAGGCATAGGAATTCATCTGCTCTACAGAGTTTGCTGCAGGTCAATTTCCCGAATGCTCGGCCGACTAAACCGGTGCGAGGGTCCCGGCGAAGATAATCCATGCCAGAACAGTCTTGGCAGCCAGGCTCAGGACGATATACACACGTTCACCAAAGAGATAGTCCTTCCACGGACCGACTTTCTTATATTGCAGAACCATATTTACTGCAAAAATGTTGAAAAAGACAAACAGGGTCGGAATGATGGCGTAAACGAAAGCAGGCGGCTCTCCACCTTCACCAGCCAGCGATCCGACAAAATAAAGCACAATCACAATCCAGGGGATGATCCCAGCGATTGAGCCATATATGAAGGAAGTCCAGTTGGTTTTCTGTGTGGTCTGGTTATGTAGCTCCATCATGATCCCAAACAGATTCATCATCGCATTGACGCCGAAAATGAGGATGATAGCGCCCAGGTCATAGATGCCAACCAGCATCCCGATCAGCACGATCATCAACGAAGAAGAAAGCGCATATTCATAGAACCTGACCGGGTTCATTCCTTTCATCAAGTTGGATTTATAGAGCTTCTTACCAACGGTAGCCAGGAAAAAATGTGCCACAGCTGAAATAAGTAAGAAGGCTGCCACGGCGGGGCCAAAACGCAATTCAAAGGCAATTTTTGGATCAGGCACCAGAGCCATCTGGCTCACATCAAACTTGAGAAAATTGGTGTAGATGGGATAAGCAGTATCATTGCTTAGCACGATCATGAGGATGCCCTGCAGCAAGTGCAGAAAACCCATTCCAAGATTAAACCGGCGTAAACCATTGAATTTCTTTTCGATGTCCATTTTTATCTCCTCGAAATTAATTTTTGGTATCCAGCTTATCAATTGCAAATTTCTCTGTGCACTTGACAGCGGATATTGACTTATCTGCCAATAGTAACATATTGTATAGATATTGTCAAGGTATTGCGGATGATTAATTCAGAATTACATATATTCTCTATGCAGTGCACAGGGAATCTGCTCAATTCCGAACAGCTAATAAAATCGCTTTGTTATGGGGAGAGCCCGCTAGCTGATTATGGCGTGCTGATCATCGATATTCGCCATACTTTCAATCCAGACCACCAAGCTCATCCAGGATGCGCCTGGCTACCAACCGGCCTGAGATCATCGCAGTTGGCATCCCCGTGCCCGGATGCGTGCTGGCACCGACAAAGTACAGGTTTCGGAAAGTAGAGTGCCTGTTCGCGGGGCGGAAGTATGCCAGCTGGGTGAGGTTGTGCGATAAGCCGTGCGTGGAACCTTTCACCAGATTGTAACGCTTCCTCCAGGACAACGGCGTGAAGGTGGTCTCGCATTTAATGTGGGCTTCAAGGTCTGTGATCCCTAGCCCAGCCAGGCGGTGAAAGACATGCTTGCGCGCCAGGTCGGTGCGGTTTTCCCAGTCTTGATCGTTGGTTTCATCTAAATGCCCGACAGGCACAATGGCTATTAATGTGTCCTGCCCTGCAGGCGCCATTGAAGGGTCCAAGCGGCTTGGGGCGTGGATGTATAAGCTGGGATTATCTGGAATATCCAGATCATCAATGATTGATTTAAAATTTTGGCGGTAATCATCCACAAGGAATAAGGTGTGGGGGCTCAGGGTGGGATAGACCTTATCCACACCCCAGAAGAAGCTGATCACTGAGCAGGAATACTTTTTTTTCAAGATTCTCTCTGCCATGGCGCTCTTTGGCAGGAGATTATTGTAAATGTATGGAAGATCTGCATTGGCCAGGATAACGTCCGGCCTGATATGCTGGTTGTGTTCCAGGTCAAGCCCGGAAGCGCGTCCGTTCTCTACTCGAATGCCTTCCACGGTGGTATCGAAGGCAAATTCCACCCCGGCCTGGCGTGCCAGGGTAGTTAGGGCTTCCACGATGCTGTACATGCCCCCTCGGGGATACCACACACCATGCTCTTGCTCAGTGTATGGCATTAATGAGAAAGTTGCCGGAGCGTCAAACGGGCTCAGACCCATGTAAACGTCCTGGAATGAAAAGGCTGCCTTTAATCTGGGGTTCTTGAAGTAAGCCGACATGTGGTCATAATGCTTCACCAAAGGCTTAACCTGATAAATGAGCGGCAAGTTGCTTAAACAGAAAAAATCAGAAAATCGGCGAAAATCGCGATCCACCAGCTTTCGCATGGCAAGCTCATAATGCCGTCGCCCTTCTGCGTGGTAGCGAACAAACTTCTTATAAGCGCCAGCCTCGATCGATTCAAGCTGTTTTTGAAGCGAGCCCATATCCGAGGTAAGGGCCAGCTGGCTGCCATCATCGAAAACAAGGTGATAGCTTGGGTCAACATGTTGCAAGTCCAACAATTCCTGCATGGGAGTGCCCAATGCAGAAAATTCTTGTTCATAAACCTGATGCATGACCATCAAGGTCGGGCCAGTATCAAAATGATGCCCCTCAAGCTCGATCCAATCGCAACGCCCACCTGGGTGAGGGTTCTTCTCGAACACAGTCACATGTAAGCCTTGTGACGCCAGGTGGATTGCCGCACAGATGCCCCCCACCCCCGCCCCAATGACAGCCACAGATTTGGATTTCATCATTCCTCGCATTGATCCGATAAAGTGAATATCTCCACCGGTTCAGTCGTTCTCCAACGTATGCGCAGCAAAGCTTTGATGACATACACGGCTATCCATAGGAAGACTTTAAATTTCTTCCTTTCAGGATAATCAGCCTTAAGGCAATATTTGTTCCTCTCGATTGCCTTCAACATCCATTCAAAGCGGGCCAGGTAAGCAAACCCTGCCAGGCGGCAGCGCAAGCTTTTCACCGTACTCACATATGCTCTGCCTGTCTCAAAATACTCATGTGCCAGCCTGGCGCGCTCATAAATCCACCTTCGGACTGCGGGTTTATGTAAATCCTCCGGGGCAAGTGCCTCCGATGATAGGATTTCACGCGGGGCATTATAGTAACCCAGATCAATATCACACACCATATCACGCAGCATGTGCACCATGTGGGCGCCGACCACCGCATGGTACCGTGTTGGTCCCTGGGGTGGTGGCTGATCATGACCAAAGAAGTAGAACATATACTCCGTGACGGCCCGGGAAAGTGCCTGGGAATATTCTGCAAGCTCTGCCTGGGAGATCAGCCGCCCACGGCGGTCAACATCGAATGTCATCACCTGCATCATGTTATGTAGATAAATCGATAAACCACTTTCACTATCGGGATCACTATCCACGAGGTCCAGTAGCATCTGCTCTTCAAGGTTGGTTATAGCAGGAGGTTCACCTCGATAACAAGCATCCAGCAATGATTGCTGATGCACGACGAATGCGAGTTTATCTTGCTGAGTGCCGGTCTCCGAGTCAAGCCAGTCATCCACCCAGCGAAAGTAAGCGTAAGCACGGAAGGCCCGCTGCAAGCGATCTTTGTCTGCCAGCCAGCGCAGGGTGTAATAGGTCTGCTTGCTGGCAACTCTGGTGATCCTGGCAGCTAAATGCTGCTTTTCCCCTTCATCTGAAGAGCTATTAGGAAAGATGGAAATTAACATATTTCTGGTAGCTTTCCTGAGTATGACGCATAAGTATACTCCCAATTATGGACGTTTGTTTATTGGGTCTGCTTATATAATCTCAGGGAAGAAATTAAAAAATAATGAAAACACCCAGCTATTATTTTGGAACGGCGCCACAAACAAAGTGTATCAGCAAGGCATGGGAGGGTCATGCAGAGAATGGAACCAACCCCCGGTAGAGGGATTGCAGGTATTCCATTTCCAATTCGTAGTTATATTTTTGCACCACCACCTGGCGTGCTACTCGTCCCAAATCTGCTGCCAGCTCGGGTTGGTCGAGGAGATGGCAAATGGCCTCTGCCAGCGGTTTGCTTTTACCTACAGGTACCAGATAACCATCTTGTTTATTGGTAATGAGCTCTCGAACCGAAGCCAGGTCCGAACATACCACCGGCCGCCCACAGGCCATGGCCTCCAAGACTGAAATCGGAGTGCCATCCGAAGACGGCACGGAAACCACCACATCGCTCATGCAATATAGCGCAGCCAGTTCGGAGCGATCCTGGGTTTGTGGGAGCCAACGAACATGGCTATCCAAATCCATATTTTTTATCAGTTCATCAAGCTGGGACTTATATGAAAGATCTGTGTTGTAGCTTGAAAGGAGAAATATGGTATCTGGAAAGCACTTGAGAACCTGCGCCACAGCTTCAATAACGATATTGATGTTGTAGATAGGCCGGGGTGCCCGTGCACTGAGCACAAGATGCGCAGTGACAGGTAAACCCATCTTGTGTCGCCAGGCAGCGATTTCCATCGTGGTTGGAGGTACTGGATTGAAAATGTCTACTTCAACCCCAAATTGGACCGGCTTAATTGTAGATTTTTTAGCGCCAAGCTTGATGACCTGCTCCTGCATGGTTTGCGAATTCACCGTCACCAGGTCAGCGCGTTTCAAGGTGTAGTTAGCGAGGAATTTCGCTACTCGCGAGTGCTGCGGTTGAAGGAATACATCACTACCCCAGGGTGTGACCACCAGGGGATGAAAGTTACTGGCAGCTCCCAGCCATCCAGCAGAATTGACCCGGTGGGCATGCAGGATATCCGGTTGCCATTGGCGTAAAAATCGCCTCAGCCAGACCGTCCAGATCGGGAAACGGATAATGGGGGCGTAGAATTTCTTTGAAAGGTCAATCAACGTCACTTCAGGCCAGGGCTGTTGGGCGGGTACATCAGCCAACAAGCAAATGGAATGCCCCTGTTTAACGAACCAATTAACCCAACGATGTGTGTGAGGGCTATTGGGATTGGAAATATAGCACAGGCGTAGTTTTTCCTTCGTTGCCATCATTTATCACCACAAGCAATCGGATCACTCATGAGCTGATGTCGGTGAATAAATCGGCCAGCTGTCGAGTTAACTCTCGCCGTTCGAATGAGCTGATGAGGTCCATATCAGAGTTGATGGTGAGCTCACCAGCTTCCCACAACTGGTATAACCTTGCCAGCGTATCGGCAATTTGATCAATATCGGTAGCCGCTACCAGCCAACCCGCGCGTGCATTTCGTATCAGGTCAGCACTCTCACCTGTATCGTCTAGGTACAATATCGGAATCCTGCTGGCTAAATACTCATATATCTTGGCGGGGATAAAGAGTTCCGCGCCAGGGCCGTAGTAGGGGATGAGCAAGAGTAAGTCGGAAGAACTCGCTTGCTCCATCGCAACACGATGGGGCAAGAAACCGAGAAGCTCAACCTGCCCGTCAAGCGAGTATCGTTCGATCAACCTACGAGAATACCGATCAATATTACCAATAAATCGCACCCTTACTTTATTTCGAGGTAATTTTCCACTCTGGAATGTCTGATACAAGGCGCTGAGGAAATAACTTGCTGAGCGCGATTTTTGGTACAAGGACCCAAGGTGGACGAGGGTGAAGCTATCCCTCCTTATCAAATCTGTCCTTTGTGCAGGTAGGTCAGCCTGGTCATAACCATTCGGGATGATCAGGAATTTTTCAGGGTTCAAAGAAGAGTACTTCTTCTGGTAATGCTGTAACGACCTTTGTGTATTTAAAATCACCCGATCTGCTTCACTGAAAACACGGCGCTCAAGGTTTTCATTAATCCGGCGATGGATTGTGGTTGGGAAGGAGAGGAATGGATTTCCAACCCATGGATCACGAAAATCAGCCACCCAGGGCAGGCCAGTCTGATGGTGGAGCTTGCGGGCCACCAAATGGGAAGTGTAAGGGGACGAAGATGAGTAAATCACCGATATCGTATTCGGAACAATAACTTTTCTCCCCGCCGAGGTAGCAAAGGGGAACCAACCAATCTGCTCATCCACGATCAGGAACCAGCGGGTGATGAAGTTCCTCAGGCGAAATGGCAGACGACTTGGCAGGTGTAGGATGAAGGTGCGGTTAATTGGCAGGTCCGTAGGAATTTCCTCGCCCAGGCTCGTGTCCTGCAAGGTAGATCCATGCTTCACGGTGAGGACATACGGCTGCCATCCATGATCAGGCAGATATCTTACGAATTTTAATGTACGCTGGACACCTACTCCACCCATGGGAGGGAAAAAATAAGCAATCATCAACACACGAGGCGATGGTAACATAGTAATTTGTATTAACGAGTGTACCAGGACTGCCTACAATAATGGGTTCGCTGCGAACCGGAAGTGTTTTCCTGAATCAAGCTGGGGGGAAGTGTACTGTTGTCCATAATCAATGCGCCGATGAAGAGCTTTTTAAACAGCCTGGCGTTCGAATGCATGGCGGTCATTATTCACCTGTTGATAGATTTGATCAAACCTTGTACTGACAACTTCTGGACTAAAGTGTGCAACTGCATACTGTCGGATGTGAGCAGAATTATATGCGCTCAGATTATCCAACACAGAGCGCAATTTACTCACCAAATCATCGACATTACCAGATCGAAAAAGCAAGCCGACAGCCGGAGTAATTACCTCAGGAATGCCACCAATATCTGGTGCAACCACCGGTAGGCCACAGGCAAGTGCTTCCAAAATGACGGCCGGCTGGCTCTCAAAGGTGCTGCTGAGCAAGAATACGCTTGAGCGTCTAAGCATATCTGCCAGTTGTGACTTCGGCAGCCCACCATGGAAACGGACCCATTCCGACAACCCTAGATCCTTTGTCAATGTCTCAAGATTCTGCCTTTCCGGTCCATCACCGGCAATGTTTAGCACAACTCTGATCCCTTGCTGGTGAAGGCGGGCAATCCCCTGGATCGCCAGATGGACGGCTTTCTCCTCGCTCAAACGGGCGATGATCGTAATCTCACAATATGTACTGACCACTTGCTCTCCATCCGTCGCTGGATAGAATATATCCATATCGACCACATTTTGTACTGGCACTATTGGTCGTGTGATCCCAAAACTTCTCATCTGCCGACCGAGGCTATCACACACTGGCAGGATCACGTCAACCCGGTTCATAAAGTAGCGAATCAAGGGTATCTGGCTGGGTTTTAATCGGTTGCGTGCATACGCACTGCTGTGCTCGCTAAGCACCACAGGGATGTTCGCTAGACGACCAAGAACAACCGCTACATCGGCTGTGTTGTTGACATTTGCATGGATGATATCAGGGCGACTGGCATCCTGGGTGGATCGCTTAAAAACTTGCCACGCACCATTCAGCTGCCTGATCCAGGTGCTGCCGGGAATAATCAGGCGGCGATACGATAACTGATAGATCGTCAAATTTTGATTTTCGATGCGTGATGTGATTTGGATCGAACTCGATGACGCGGAATCCACTCCATGGATATATAACACAGACACCTTGTGCAATTTTGCAATGGAACGGGCATGCTCCAAGATAAATATCCCATAGTAAGGTCTTTGCTCGGTGGGGAACCACTCGGTGACAAAAAAAACATGCACTAGATATTCCCTTTACGGTGCGAGACAGCTCCAAAGACCTGCCTGGCAATCGCTAGGCCACGGCTTACCAGATATTTAATATCCTCACGCCGAGGGATCAACAGGGCTCCTGGAAGTGTACCCGTTTCATGTGAAAACCAGAACACTGCCAGGCTACCGCTGGTAATGTAAGCGATCGAGGAAGCGATTGCTGCGCCATTGATGCTAAAACGGGGAATGAGCAGCAGGTCCAGTGTGATGGTCACGAAAATGGTAATCCCCGCAGAATATGCCGAATATTGTGGCTTTCCCCGTCCACTCAGGTCAGCCGAGATGATCTTGGCGACTGTAATACCTACGATGCCAGGCAGTAGTAAAAGGAAAGGCTGGACTGCTGGACGGTAAGCCTCACCATAGAAGCTGACCAGCAGCCAGCCGCCCACAAGGCCGAAAACAATGGCAGCCAGAACGACTACCAGCAAAGTCTGCCGGCAAGCTTGAGGCGTGATGCGGTTGGCGGTGTCTTTGTCCAGGCTGGAAACTTTCGGGAATAAAGCCCCGCTGACCGCATTAGGGAGATACCAGAGCAGCTCGGCCATGGTGACACTTGTGGTGTATTGCCCAACAGCAGCTACTCCGCGGAAGAAATTAACCAGGAAACTATCCAGGCGATAATTAAAGAAAGTTAGCAGGTTCCCAGCATAACTCCTGGCACCATAACTTAACGCCGGCTGAACCACGCCTCTCAGCTGGCTCAGTTTCAGGTTGAAATCACTCCTTAGCAGCCACAAGGCAAACAATAATGCCAAGACATTAGCGGACAGCCAGGCGATCACTGCCCCGGTGACCCCCGCCGAAAGTGCACTCGAGGTGATTTGAAACCCAAGGTTGCTTAGTACCCGCAAGATATCAACAGAGTTATAAGCGATCATGCGCTGCTGACCCAGGAGCAGGCTGGCCAGGAATGAAGCCACCAGGCTCAAGGGCAAGCCCAGCATAGCCCAGAGGATCAGCTGCGGGTCTGAACCTGCCAGGATGTTATTCACCAGGAAATATTTATATGCCAGGTAGAATAAAAATCCACCCAGAATGCTTAGTAATAGACCGCCAGCTATTGCCAGCGTAAACATCTGTCGGGTGGAGTACTTTTTAGAAGCAGTGAAGTAGGAAATCGCCCCGTTTAGACCCAGGTTGCAGATGATGATCACCAGACCACTGCTAAGTAAGGTGAGATTGTAAATCCCCTTAAATTGTGGGCCGAGAGTGCGGGCAACAACCACACTGGTCGCAAAACGGCCAGCAAAACTGACGATAGAGGCAATAAAAAGCACCGACGTGCCTGCTATCAAGCCAGTTTGTTTATTCATGAGGATTATTATAATCGAGTAAAAGTTTTCCTTTTCTCAGACCAAGCAGCCATGATCTGGGTTCGTTTCGGGTGGATAACTCAGCAAGAATCGTTAGCTGGTAAGGATCCGTAGATATCCGCGAAGGATTATGGTGGTAAGATAAATCATACCTTGGATAAAATCAGCTGAAAATGGAGAGTTCTATGGATGAGAATGAGCATACCGCCGCTATAGCCAGCCTGAACGACGAGATCAACGGTGCTTATCTTTATGACAACCTGGCGCAGGTTGAGAAGGATAGCCGACTGGCAGAAGTTTATCATCGGATGGCAGACGTGGAGCGCAGGCATGCTACCGAATGGGTTGAACGCTTGAAAGCTGATGGGGTGTCAATCCCGGAATTTAAACCGAGTTGGCGCAGTCGCACGCTTGCTTGGGCTGCCCGGCGTTTTGGTGTAGCTGCAGTCTTGCCGACCATTATGGGTAACGAACAAAAGGATAGCCGGAAATATGCCCACACTGCTAACAGTGCCGGCATGGCAGCTGATGAGGCATCTCATAATCGTCTATTGAACCATGTCGCCCGTTCCATGAAAGGTGGTATGGAAGGTGGGAGCTTGGCCCAGCTGGAAGGCAGGCATCGCGCGGGAGGCGGAAATGCGTTGCGGGCAGCAGTGCTTGGAGCCAATGACGGCCTGGTTTCAAATCTCAGCCTGGTAATGGGTGTGGCTGGAGCGGCATTAAGTAACACGACCATCCTGGTGACAGGGATGGCTGGTCTGCTGGCAGGTGCGATCTCCATGGCACTGGGTGAATGGCTTTCAGTGCAAAGCTCGCGCGAGCTGTATAAACACCAGATAGGGATCGAAAAAGCCGAGCTGATGGCCGCCCCGCAGGAAGAGGCGGAAGAGCTGGCTTTGATTTATGAAGCACGCGGCCTACCCAGGGAAGATGCTCAACGTATGGCCCAGCATATCATCAGTGACCCATCCTCCGCGCTGGAAACTCTTTCTCGCGAGGAGCTCAACGTGGATCCATCAGAGCTAGGTGGCTCTGCCTGGGAGGCTGCCCTGACTTCGTTTTTCCTGTTTTCGGTTGGCGCGATCATACCAGTGCTACCATATATCTTCCTGAATGGATACACAGCGGTGATAGTGAGCACGGTCTTGAGTGCCTTTGGCTTGTTTGCCATTGGGTCTGGTATCACCCTGTTCACAGGGCGCAGCGTGCTGTACTCTGGCTTCCGGCAAGTGCTATTCGGGCTTGTGGCTGCCGGGATCACCTTCGGTCTGGGCAAGTTGATCGGAGGTAACCTGGCTGGCTAAGCTATCTCTTCATAGGTCGTTCAGAGTAAAAAAAACCAAGGTTTCTAGGCTTGGTCTTTGCGGGGGATGCATAGGTAGGATGCGCCGCGCACATCCAGGTAAATCTCACCGGGGGTGACAGCCAGGCGCATGATGATTCCCTGACAGTCCGGACAACGGATTACATATCCCGGGCTTTCTACGAATGCCAATAACCGGCCTACTGCACTGATGCTTCCACAGGCAGCACACTCAACCGGAGCAAGGGTCATTTCAACGCTAAATAAATCGTACAAAATGCCGGCGATAGCGTTGCCATCCAACATGAGTGATTGGGTCTCATCCAATGTCTCAGTATTCATCTCTCGCCTCGCTTATGATCCTCCGGTTGGGCCAAAACGTTCCGTCCGGATTTGATCGGGAGCTATCCCAAGCCTGACCAGGCTATTTGCTACCCCTTCCACCAGAGCAGTGGGACCACAGATGTATGCTTTGAGTGCTACACCGAAGGGTTGGATGACCTCTTCCAGCATATTCTCATCGATTCGGCGATCGTATCCACCCCAGCCCGCTGGCTGTGCCCGCGTAAGGGTATGGAACACTTCCACGCCTGAACGAGAATGGGCAAGAGGCGCCAATTCATCGCGGTAGATGATATCTTGATAAGTCTTAGAGCTATACAGCAACCGTATGGGCACAAGGGAACCTACTGCCTGCCTGTGGCGAATCATTGCCAGCAAGGGGACAATACCTGAACCACCCGCTACCAGGAGCAGAGGTCCACCCATTCTTGCCTCCCAGACGAAATATCCTCCGATCGGACCGCGCAGCTCCACCTGGTCTCCAACAATCAGCACATCATGCAGATACGTCGATACTTCACCTTCCTCCAGGCGTTCAACGGTCAGATCGATCTCACCCCGCTGCTCAGGGCTCGAAGCGATTGAGTAACTACGCTGAGCTTGATACCCATCGGGAGCTGTTAAGCGGACATCATAATGCTGGCCAGCGCGGTGAGGAATCCAGTTGGACACTGCCAGGGTGAAGGTTTTTACATTGGGTGTCTCCGGATGGACTTTGACTACGGTGGAAATTTGCCACTCCGAGACCCGGGTCAGCACCGGCTCATTAATCAGTCCTGTCTCCATAATATCGCTCCTCCTTCCATGGATCTCCGTGGTTGTTGTATCCTAATGTCTCCCAAAATCCAGGTTGATCCTTCTCAAAAAAAGTTAGCCCGCGTACCCATTTGGCACTCTTCCAGAAGTAAAGCGCTGGCACAACCAAACGTGCCGGGCCACCGTGTTCGGCTGGAAGCGGAGCATCTTGATAACGATAAGCAATAAATGCTTTCCCGCCAGTGAGCTCTAATAAGGGCATATTCGTAGAATATCCACCGTCACAAAACGCAAGCACATACTGCGCCTGTGGGTCGATGTCTACTGCCGCTATCAACGTATCCACGCTGACCCCCTCCCATAGGGTATCTAACTTGGTCCACTTGGTAACGCAATGGATATCTACCGTGTATTGCTGAGATGGTAATTTTATAAACTCATCCCACGACCAGCGAACAGGCATATTGACTAATCCATTGATCTCAAAACTCCACTGATCGAGCCGGGTTCTGGGTGTTGGCCCTGCAGAGAGGATAGGGAAATCACTGGTCACATATTGTCCGGGTGGAACCCGATCAGGGGTGCCTCCCAGGCGATGTTTCCCCAAGAAACCACGCGATAAGAATTTCTCACTCATTTCCCCTCCTTAATAACAAATAGGATATATCCGATATATTATATCATATTCGAGGTATAATACTAACAATGAGCCCAGGATGGACCTTTGCCGATTTTCAATATCCGGTGATATCTATCCCAAAATTGCAGGTAGTGATATCCGGTGTTGATGGAAGTCGTCAGACAGCTTAGGACAGGTTCTTCCGAGACTCAAAATTGCTGATTAACACGGAGCATGATATGGAAAACACAAAAATGCAAGAAGTCACACCTCGAAAATACATTGTCACCGATCCTCCACTTGCAGTGGCATTATTTAGCAATGTGCGCTGGGCATGGATTTGGCTGATTATTCGCTTGTATGTGGGATATCAATGGGTCGCGGCAGGCTATAACAAGATCATTAATCCAGCTTGGGTGGGTGCAAAAGCTGGTACGGCATTAACCGGCTTTCTCAACAACGCGATCTCACTCACAACGGGTGCTCACCCAGCTGTCCAAGTCTGGTACGCTAACTTCCTTAAATTCGCTATTCTTCCCTATGCCCGAACTTGGAGTTACGTCGTATCCTTCGGAGAAGTACTGGTGGGGCTGGGCTTGATCATAGGTGTATTTACCGGCATCGCTGCATTTTTCGGTTTCTTCATGAACATGAACTACATGTTAGCCGGATCGCTTTCCACCAATCCAATCCTGCTATTCCTGTCGATTTTCCTGATCCTGGCATGGAAGACTGCTGGTTGGTGGGGGCTCGATCGTTGGGTGTTGATCGACCTGGGCACTCCCTGGAGCCCGGGACTGGCTTTCCAGAGAAAAGGCGAAGCGACAGTCCCCTCCCCGACTACGGAGATGAAGGGTTCGCGCTAGCTGGGTATCGAGAATATATCACTAGGTACAGCACCTGCTGTGGTGAATAGGATCACATTTGCAGGAATCTCAATCCATCAAGGGTAATAATCTACACCTGACGTGATCAGAGTTAATGCACCTATGAAGTAATTCCTGGTCAACGATCTCTCTATTATTGGGAAGAATTGGTATAGAGGGAGTCAGTCCTTGCCGCCATGATGAAATCGTTCAGGTGTAAGCCATGAATCTTGTGTGTCCACCAGCTGACGGTCACTTTACCCCATTCAGTGAGCAGTGCTGGATGGTGGTCTTCTTCGTTGGCTGCCTGAGCCACGCGGTTGGTGAAAGCAACCGCCTGGTTGAAATCCTTGAACAAGAACTCTTTTTCCAGACGTAACTCTCCACCCTTTTCATAATTTCGCCACCCTTGAAGGGTGGCCAGGTACTGATCGACCTCACGATCATTCAATCGTGGTGTTGAAGCAGTCACTGGGCTGCAATGCAGATTAGATAGATCAGTCATAAAATTCCCACCTCTTTGGAAATACTACTCAGGTTTGTAAGGTGCCTGGCGGTCAATATTACCGACGAACTGCGGCAGATCGGTTTGCCCGAGCACCTGCCGGATCGCCAGGTTTTCACCCGTGTGATACCAGTAATGATAGATGGTCCGCTGGAGCAGATTGCCGTACACTCGCTGAAGGGGTTTCCCATCCTTCCCAATTGCCTGTTCCTGGAGCTTTTCCGTGGTCAACGATTCCAGCCAGGGGTCTGCGGCCCGGGTGATCTTGCGCCAATAATTAAGCACCTCACGCAAGGGTGGCGTGCTTGCAGGCGCACCATAGGCATATGCCGCTTGTACTTCCGGATAAGGCAGTAACCCCAGCCCATAGTATAGAAAATAACGCTGTTCTTGCCAAGCCAGATGCCCGATATTCCAGCTGATACAGTTCATCGGCAGGATGCGCTTGACCGCATCTTCTTCTGATAATCCTTTAAGCGCACGTTTAAATTCATCGCGGGTGAATTTTAACTGCAAGACAAGCGGATGAATGGCTGACATTTAATTCCTCCCGGTATACCTTCACTCCATCAAACCGGTTATATTATAACTATTTTTGTCCAATTTAGTCCATGCATTTCTTTTGATTTATCAGGATAAAATTATCAAAACACGCTCAGGTTGCTCCCTTAAGGCCGATCCTTTCGGGCTGCATGGAAACTGGAAAGCATGTTAAACTAAATATACATCCGCAACACGATTATTTGGCAATTGTGCCGATAAGCACTCAGAAGGAGATATGTATTACTGGAGCCGTACCGGCAGTTTTGTTGAAATTCTGTCCTTCCTGATCATATGTGCCCTATGGGCCATGGGAGGGGTGCTGATTGCCAGCCACACCTTCCACCTCAAATCCAGGGAAAAACTGGTCAGTGGTCTGGCGACCGGTTTCCTGCTTTATATTATCCTGAGTAACCTGCTCGCCCATATCCTGCCACTTTCGGAAGCTTTCTGGACTGCCACCGCGATCGTGTTTCTGGTGGGAGTCGGTCTGGCTGTAGCTTCCAGAAAATCGCTGCAGAGCCAGTTAAAAATCCTGGAAAATTGGCCACAGCTTCTGTTGCTTGGCCTGGTGGTTTTTATCTTCACCCTGATCCTGCGCGGCCTGGCAATCTTCGACGATTATTACCACCTGCCGATGATTTCCGTGATGGCCACGGGAGACATTCCACCTCATTTTTATCTTGATCCAGCCCTGCACTTGCCTTACCATTATGGGTTGCAAGTCTTTGCCGCCGGCATGGTGAGGCTGGGAGGTTTCTTCCCCTGGAGCGCGTGGGATATCAGTCGGGCGATTGTTCTTGGGCTGGCAGTCATGCTGGCCTGGTTGTGGATAAGACGCCTCACCCGCCACCCGCTGCCGGCATACCTGGGAACCGTGCTGCTGGTCCTGGGGGGCGGGATGCGCTGGGTACTGCTCTTCTTCCCGAAGCCCATACTTGATCGCATGGGTGCCAACCTGCACATGGACATCTCCGGGTTGACTGCAGGGGGTAACCTGGTCACCGCCCTCACCAACCGCTGGCCCATGGATGGCGGTGGACCATTCCCATTCCCGTATGCCTTCGCCAGCGGCATCCTGGAGCCCCTGAATATGCAGCTGGGTGCTACAGGTGCCATGTGGGAAATGACTATCCTGTTGTTGCTGTTAATCTGGAAGCCTCGCAAGGCATCCGTGATCGGCATCGCCTCGATCAGCCTGATTCTTGCCAGCCTGGCTCTAAGCTCGGAGAATGTATATGCCCTGGTGGTTGCCGGCATGGTGATCATCCTGGCTATCTCCCTCATTCGCTCACGAAGACAACATCGACCAGTGTCTTTTAGCCTGATTACCTGGGGGATTCCGCTGGTAATCAGCGGTATCCTGGCGCTGTTCCAGGGAGGATATATCACCGGGGGATTTATGAGCATCGTCGCCCGGCTAACTGGAGGCAGCTACCCAATGGTGACGACCGATTTCCAGGGTTTCAGCCTGCGCTGGCCTCCGGCAGTGCCCTCTGGCCATTTTGGACCGCTTTCGTTGCTTGACCCGGGCCAAATCGTGATCATGGTCGCCGAAGCCGGGCTAGCGCTCGTCCTGCTCCCGATAGCAATATTCTACTGGTTAAGGAAGCTACGGACAGCCAACCGGTTGCCTCAGGGGCTTGCGATTGGCGCGGTGATTAGCCTGCTGTTTCCGGTGTTTTTCCGTTATGGCCTGGATTTTGATATCACCCGCCTGGTTGGGGCATCACTCTGGTTGGGATTTGCCCTGGCCTTCCCCGTCTTATGGCTCTGGCTGGTCAACGCCAAACAAGGATACCGCCTTGCCGCGGGGATTGGTTATGGGATAGCCATTCTGGCTGGTGTGGTGATGCTGGCAGTTGAATTTATCGCCATACCCGCCGTGCAAACAACCTATTACCTCCAGTACCAGGAGAGTGACTTTTCAAAGCCGTACTGGAATAAACTGGAAAAAGGCGGCCAAATCCTGGATTCGATCCCCGAAAGAGCTGTACTGCTGTTCGGCAGGGCCTCTTACGCGGCTGAGGACGTATATCAGCGCTCACCTACCTGGAAAGCCTTGATCGCAGACCCCAACCCAACCAGTGTAGCCGCGGCCGGGTACTCTTATATTTATATGGATGACATTTGGTGGCAGGAAATTCCACCACAAATTCAAGCTGCCTACAACCAGCCTTGTGTGAAATTGGTGGTGGAGATGAAACTGGCTGGAGGCCAGAACCGAAGGTTATTTGATATCAAAGACTGCAGACCCTGATGATGTTTTCCACATGGGTGTGGTATGATTTTAGGGTCATATTTCCACAACCTCAATTGACCTGGATAGTAATTGGGTGAACCAATGAGCATCGAGTTTATTAAAACTAAAGAAGATGTGCTGACCAGTATTATCATTCGCCGGGAATACACCCCCACAGAAACGACCTTTGTCACCAGCCCAGACCTGGCCCAGCAGCTTGGTTTCGTGGTTTACCCGGCAGGCGGGGTAATCAAGCGCCACATTCATAAAAATGTCGACCGGCAAAACATATCCAGCTCCGAAGCCTTGATCGTGCGTGAAGGTAAGTTAGAAATTGATATTTTCGATACAGAGAAGCACCTTTTGGTCACCCGCGAGCTATGCGCGGGTGATATGGTTTTGATGGTCTCTGGGGGTCACGGATTTCGCATCCTGGAAGCTGTGGTCTTATTGGAGATCAAGCTAGGTCCGTATGCTGGTCCAGCGGACAAGGAACTCTTTTAATGATCCCGGTCAATGAACCGCTGGTCGGTGAAAAAGAAATCGAATACGTACTGGATTGCCTACGAACAGGCTGGATCTCATCATCGGGGAAATATCTGGAAAGCTTTGAGCAGGCTTGGGCAGAATACTGCGGCATGCATTATGGGATCGCTGTCAGCAATGGCACCACTGCTCTGCAGGTAGCAGTGGCCTGTTTGGATCTGCAGCCAGACGACGAAGTAATCCTACCTACTTTCACGATCATCTCCTGTGCTCAAGCTGTTACATATAATGGTGGCATCCCGGTGCTTGTGGATAGTGAACCGCGCACCTGGTGCATGGACGTTTCCCAAATTGAAGCCAGGATCACTCCACGTACCCGGGCAATCATGCCGGTGCATATCTATGGGCATCCAGTGGATATGGACCCGCTCCTCACCCTGGCGAAGAAGCATGGATTGGTGGTCATCGAAGACGCAGCTGAAGCACATGGTGCTGAGTACCAATCTGGCAGGAACTCATCCAATCCGACCTGGCAGCGTTGCGGTGGTTTAGGGGATATCAGCGTATTCAGCTTTTATGCTAATAAGTTGGTGACTACCGGCGAGGGTGGGATGGTGCTTACCAACGATGCTGCCCTGGCGGATAAAGCACGCAGCCTGCGTAATCTGTGTTTCAAGCGCGAGCGCCGTTTTTACCATACTGAATTGGGATATAACTTCCGGTTGACCAACCTGCAAGCTGCCATTGGACTGGCGCAGATCGAACGTATGCCAGAGACAATTGCGAAGAAGCGCTGGATCGGCGAGAACTATACCCAAAGGCTCAGACACATCTCTGCCTTGCAGCTTCCTATCGAAGAGTCATGGGCCAGGCAGGTATACTGGATGTATGGCCTGGTCATCAACGAGGCGACGGGCCTGGACGCAACCAAATGCGCTCGATTGCTTCAGCAAAAAGGTATCGAGACCCGCCCGTTCTTCCTGGGCATGCACGAGCAGCCGATATATCAGCAGATGGGTCTGTTTGGGGGAGAGAAATACCCGGTGGCTGAACGTATTGCTCGCCAGGGTGTATATTTGCCTTCCGGGCTCACCTTGACTGACGAACAGCTAGACAAGGTTTGTCAGGTGGTGGAGGAAATCCTGGTTTGAGTTCGCTTCCTGATGATCTCCAAAGTGCCAGCACATCTCAACTCGAAAGTAGACAACGAGGTTTGGTTTCCATTATCCTGGCGACGTACAATGAGAGCGAGAATATCTGCGACATGATTGCAGCGATCCTTGCAGCAGTGCCAGATCCGGTGGAGATCATTGTGGTTGATGATAATTCTCCTGACCAGACCTGGAAAATCGCGATTGAATTGAATGAGCCGCATGTGAAGGTAATCCGGCGGGTAAATACACGCGGGCTGGCATCGGCGATTAACCGGGGGATCATCGAATCTCAGGGGGCATATATCGGCTGGATGGATGCCGACCTGTGCCACCCACCTGCCCTTCTCCCCACCATGCTCACCAGCCTGGAAAATTGCGACGTGGTGATTGGATCACGCTACGTGCCCGGTGGGAAGGACGATCGCGAGCCGAGCCGTGTCTTCACCAGCCGCTTCATCAACCGCATGGCGAGCTTCGTGCTGGACCATGGCATTCTAGATTACGACAGTGGTTTCATCCTCATGCATCGGACTGTGCTCGATTCTGTATCCCTTACCCCAACAGGCTACGGGGCATATTTTATCGAGTTCATCTATGGCTGCTACCAAAAGGGCATGAAAGTGGTCGAGATCCCTTACACTTTTACAGAACGCACAAGGGGGACATCCAAGTCGAATAGCAATCTGCTTCAATTTGGTTTTGCCGGTCTGGGCTATGTGACCCGGATCATTCGCACCCGCTTCTCTCACCTCGACTAATTGCCGCCCCCCATCCATTCTCTCCTATTTATCAATATTGGGGTCGTACGACCCACCCATATAGAGATTCACCACGCCATCGTATGACCCGAACAGATCCAGGCCATTTAGCCGGGTTCGGCCACTGCAAATGGTGCAGAAGATAGCACAAGGCTTAAAAGTTGGGTCAGCATACCGATCCAATACCTCAGAATAGTACAACGACTCGATCCGAATCCCGCTCTGTGGAGCCTTGAGAAGCCACCAAATCGGGTATTCCACATCCCGGCTGTCAATACGCAGGCCCACATCCTTGCATCCCGATTCACGAATATCGTGGGCTGCTTCCATCATGGGGTTGTTCCAATCTGGGGCGTTTATGAATAGCAGGTCGCGCGGCTCAGCAAAAAATATGCTGCTGCTTTTGGTCGTGCCCGTGGCAGGCAACGGGTGGATAGCGTAAGGCTCAGGCTCGTTTTTCAGGGCAATCAGCGGCCGTGTGGAATTAACAAACACGTAAGGCAAGGAAATGACGAGAAGAAAAATAATAGCCAACGGCGCCAGCCATCGCTCTCCCAGGTGGAAAATCACCGCACCAAAAACCGGAGCCCAAACTAACAACAAGGGCAGCTGAAAGCGTACACCATAATCATCATAGTGGGCAGATAGGGCAAAAATAACAAAAGAAAGCAAGGCTGCCAGGCTGTACCAAAGCAAATCACGCTGCTTAACCCGTCTGGTTGCGTAGAATATGGCCACGGCAACAATGGATAGGATGATCAGGAAAAGGTGGATGGGGCTGCCAGCCGAATCTTCGTTGTTCCAACGCCAATCTAGCTTAAAACTCTCCACATTGGGATCGGAAGCCCGGAAGGTGCCCTGTACAAAGCTAACCATAGCCTGGTTGAAGCGCGGGCTGGGTGTGACCAGATTTAGCAGGACATCCTTTACCAGATTAGAGGCCACCGATCCAATTCCAAACCGCGCTGAGCTCATATCTGCTACCCATGCACTGGGTCCGAGCGGTCCACCATAGGTGATGAGATTACGCGACCAGTACCCGGCATTTAATACAATTACCACCAGCCCAATAATGGCAGCCCGTTTCAGGAATAGCAACGCTTTCCTCTGCCTTAACCAATGGACAATCAGCCAGATACCCCAGGCCACTGCATAAGGGTAAAAAGTGCCCTTAGACAACAGGCCAAGACCCAATGCAGCGGCAATGGATAGCACCTCGGCCCAACTTGCGTCCGCCTGGCAAGCGTACAGGACGAAGACAGCCAGTATCACCAGCCACATGGCAGCGACGTAATCATTCTGGGTGCTGGTTGCTTCGAGCAGGCCGATCGGAAGGCTGATGGCAAATGCAGCCGCAGCTGCTTGGGCTTTCCTTCCCGCTCCGAACAGCCAGGCCCCCAAGGAGGCTGCCACGGCACAAGTTACCAGACTGATCCATTGGGGTAGATTGGCAAGCTGATCATTGCCCCAAAGCAAGCGCAGCTGCAAGATACTCGCTTCAGCCAGGATGGGATGAGTTAATTGAACCTCGAAACCTACCGGATAATGGGCCAGGCTGCGATCCTGTGCCCAGTGCATCACCCGGCTCATATGGTATAACAGCGAGTCCATGTTGTTGGCGGGCGAGATAACCGCTACAACCAGGAGCAGTACAAAAATAAGGCTAAAGCCGAGCAGAACAACTATTGAAAACCGATCCAGGCTCCGAAACCCTGCACCTAATCGCTGCCAACCCCGTTCCAGCCAGTGCATCCGCCATCCCAACCAGGCAGTCACCAACAGTGCAATCGCCCAGGTCCCTGCAACATATGGCTGGGCCAGCGCATGGAATATTCCCAAGATTTCAGACTGTGCAGCAATGAATATCCCCAGCAACAATACAGACTGTAATAGCGCCAGGCGAACTCCCTTAAGCCTGGATGGGTTTTCACTCTGCGTACCCAGCAGGTCAAGGAATACCACGAACATCGTTAGTAACAAAAGGACAATAAACATGCCGGTCAGCAAGGATCGATGGCAGGATATGGGAGCATACTATTGCTGGTCATGCATCGGTCGAGTGTGAAATAAGATCTGACTGATAATTTCATCCACTGGTAAAGAAATATCCACCTCCAGGCAATTATCCGGTTCTTCCAGTGTCTCAAATTGGCTCTTCAGCATTTCGGCTTTCATATAATGCCCAGCTCGCGACGTCATCCGTGACAAGATAAGATCATAATTGCCTTTTAGATAGATGACTTGAACACCAGGGTTGCCTTGGAGCAAGACCTGCCGGTAAGCTGCCTTGAGAGCAGAGCAAGCCAGAATGCCATTTCGGTCTGCCCGCAGGCAAGAGGAAATCAAATCATGCAGGTTGACCAGCCAGGGAGCACGATCAGCATCATCCAGCGGATAGCCCGCCGCCATCTTGGCAATGTTCTCGGGGGGGTGGAAATTATCTCCATCATAAAACTCCCAGTCTAATTTTGCCGAAAGGGCTCTCCCAACCGTGGTTTTTCCGCAACCCGAAACGCCCATGATGATAAAAAATTTCGACTCCAACGCTGTTATTCCAAGGGATGCTGTGGGTTCATTTGAATCGCCAAGCATAGTTACATTTTATCTCTAATTAGAGGTTACCAGATTAACCACCCGGTGTGACTGAACCCAGGGCGATAAAGGTAAAAACAACCACATCCATGCAGAAATGGATGACCCATGCCCAGGTAAAACCTCGCGTTTCTAGCATGGATTTTCCCATCAGCCAACCGGGGATGAATGACATGATCACCCCAACGATGCCATAGGGTACACCATAATAATGGGCAATGCCAAAATATACAGCCGTAATGAGCAGGGCCTGCACCGCGCCTACTGGGACTTCGAGTGTACTCAGCCAGGGCGCTCGATAGATCATCTCTTCGCCGAAAGCGTTAATCGCGGCAAACAGAAAAATGAATGGCAGCAGTGAATAAACATGCCTGAGAGAATTCGTGGATGGCAGGTTGCCAAAGATCAGGCTAAACGCGATCAAACCCAGGCTCATTGCCCCAGCAATGGCTGGCCCCAGGATGCGCCAGGAAGATGGCCGGGTCATGATGAGTGGGATGGGTGCAGCCCGGGCGTCAAGCCTGCCTTTGACCAGGAAAAAGCGCTCGAACTTACCTGTTAAAACGAGCATGATGATCGCCATCAACATACCTGTAACGAAGCGTGGGATGACTACCGAACCGACTTCAGAAGCGAATGGGTTGATGCCTGCCAGCCATGTGGAGAATGCAGGAGTCAGGAATAATTGCGGAACGACCGAGTCCACCACGTAAACAGCCAGCAGGGTTGCCGTGAACAGCCATAAAGGGCGGAATCGCTTCCATATCAAGCTGACCAGTAATGATACGGCTGCCAACCCAACTTTAGCCGGATACAGCCAGAATGGTTGACCGCCACTCAACTCCTTAAAAAGAATATCCGGAAGCAACGAGACCAACAGGATGATCACCCAAACAACCAAAGCAAACAACTTGCGGTCACTTTTCACCCCGGCTGTGTTTTCTACCATTTACACCTTCCAACAATATCAATCACTATCTTCACTTTGTAAGTCCTAGCTATTCGTAATTATTCCGGATGTTACCTTGTGCAAGTAATTGGAGAAGTATTATAACAATACTGTTTACGCACACCGATCAACTTAAGTGCAATGAAGTGATTTACCTGCAAAAAAAACACAAAGCACTATTCGACCCACATATACGGATTCCAGGCTATTTCCCAGGAGTATCCATCAAGATCTTGAAAATAAGCATCGTAGCCACCCCAGAACGTTTCTTGTGGTTCTTTACTGATCACTGCACCAGCAATTCGCAGATGGTGAATGATCTCATCCACATCTTCCCGATTTTTTACATTATAGGCCAGTGTAAAGCCTGGAAAGCCTCTTCCATCATCAGGTACCCCAGCATCCTCCGCCAGTAAGCTCTTGGGGTATAGTGAGAGCAGCATGTGATTAAGGTTGAAGAACACAACCGCGTCATTTTCTATACCATTTTTCGAAGGGAAACCGATAATTTTGGAGTAAAACTCATATGACCTCTTCAGGTCATTTACTCCGAGTGTGATCATAGTAATGCGTGGTTCCATATAGAATCTCCTGTTCTGATCGTATTTCATGGGCGATGAAATAGAAAAACTTTATGATTGATGAGTATATAATAAACCATACGATCTTACCTGTTGGTCTCACAATTTGGAATTGAACCTATCAACTGGTTATGCACACAAGACCAACGATACCTGGCTTATCCCGATTTTAGCTTTTAATACCCAAACAATATTCAAAGTGGTATCATGCATCAAGAAAACAGTTCTTCAAGTTATCATTTTAAATATAAAGTGATCAAATTTAAATTTTTGCTCCTGGCTGCCCAGTTACCGGCAAGTTGGATGCTAGCACATCAATCTCGTTTTCTGAAATAATTCCCTTGTTCACTGGCTCCACTTACCCGGAGAACCAAACAACCAATTCGTACTTTGCTCTACTTCTCTTTTAATCGCCTGAAGGAGATAATCCGTTGAGCCCAAAACGTTCTCGATTATTTAAAACCTGCCTGGTCATCCCACTGGGTGCCGTTGGTTTGCTCGTGCTTATCACTGCCATCCTAGACCTGACCAATATCGGATTACCCCAACACTCATTAACGATTGACCATCTCAGTGAGCTCGAGAAAGCCCGCCTGGCTGAAGTGATCCATTTACGCAAGTCTCTTGGAGATGATGTCTGGCCGGGATGGTCACAGGCTGATATCCCGCTGATCGTTTATAACGAGCAATATGTCTTCCTGGTGGGTTATCCTGACCCTCCAGCTGGATGGAAAAAAGTCCCTTCCATGGAACAACGCGGGGGCACTTGGGAGATCGTGCCTGCTGACACCTTCGAAGGCCAGCCTTATTATCGCACGGAATTAACTGACCGTGATAAAACCCCTCAAGGATTTACTGTCTTAGTTGGCGACCGCTGGGTGGCGACCTTCATGACGCGTGAATACGGCCAGGTAAATTTTTATCAGGACTTTCGCAAGAATTTTCCACCTGTGATTTCTGACCTGATTCCAGTACGCCTCGTTTGGGCATTTTTAATGGGTAAGAGCGAATCTTACATCGCTGCTCTCGAGCATGAGAGCTTCCATTCTTTGGAAGGCATGCTTGCCTTGAATACATTCAACGCGTCCGAAGAGATGTACTCGGTAGAAGCTAATTACCCCTATGATGCAATGGATGATCCCTGGAAGCAGGAAATGAATGTGCTGGTTGATGCTGCACAAGCCGCAACAGATGCTGAAGCTCGCGACCTGGCAAACCAGTTCTTGCAGTTACGTACCGAGCGACACAAAGGATTGACCACCGAAGAAATCAGGCTGGAACAGCTGCGAGAGTGGGAAGAAGGGTTGGCTAAATATGCTGAGCTGAAAATTATGCGGCAGGCGGATGCCAAACATGACTACCTACCAATAGAAAGTATGGCTCAGGACAAGGACTTTAAATATTATAAAAATCAACAAAGATTTTGGACCCAGCAATTAGAGCAAGCCGCCAGCGTGGGGGGTTTATCAGGAGATACCCGCTTCTATTACTCCGGGAATGCCATTGCAGTATTATTGGACCGCCTGATGCCTGGCTGGAAGCCGCGCGCTTTACCCGGTGGCGAATACCTCGATGATCTATTGCAAGTGGCAGTCGAATAGAGAAAACCCTGCTGCGTGAGGCGAGTTGTTGCTTTCCACAATCGTTGCTAAGCTGTCCTTTCCCTGACTACCTTAAGAGATCGTCAAAATAGTCCGTATAAGAGTTGTCAGCATGGGCAAATTACGATAGGATATAGTAGCTCAGGCATTCACTATGCAAATCCTATCGACTAAATTGTCTGTACCACCAGTCAGGTCAAAATTCGTCCCCCGCGAGCGGCTGATCCAGAAGTTAAACGAGGGGCTGGGCTGCAAGCTTATCCTGATCTCAGCTCCAGCCGGCTATGGTAAATCAACCCTGCTGAGCGCCTGGCTGGATAATCTGGCGATACCCTCGGCTTGGATCGCACTCGACGACAACGATAATGATCTCTTGCGTTTTCTATCGTATTTTTCTGCTGCCTGCCAAAAAGCTGAATTGGGGGGAAATATCTCTATTGATGCACCCATCAACCTGGCATCCAAAGCAGATACGGAGGCATATCTTACATCATTGATAAATCAACTCGACAGCATTGGAAAACCAATTTGTGTTGTCCTCGACGATTACCACATCATCCAGGATAAGCAGGTCCACCAGGCAGTCAGCTTTTTAATTGAACAGCGACCAGTTTCGCTGCACCTGGTCATTGCAACCCGTGCTGATCCTCCCCTCTCGCTTGCACGTCTGAGAGCCCGGTCGGATTTGCTCGAGATGCGTATGTCAGATCTTCGATTTAATACCGAAGAAGCCGCAGACTTTTTAATTCGAACGATGGGCATACAGGTTTCATCGGATGATGTGACCCGCATCACTCAGCGTACCGAGGGCTGGATTGCCGGACTGCAAATGGCTGCCCTGTCGATGCACGACATGACGGATACTTCTGGCTTCATTAATGCATTTACAGGCAGTCACCACTATATCTTCGACTACCTGATGGGTGAAATCCTTGCCAAGCAAACGCCTGAGATGCACCGCTTTCTGCTTTACACATCCATCCTCGAACATTTAACCGCGCCATTATGCGATTCCTTGATCGGGCGAAATGAACATGAAGGTATTTCTCGCCCGTCAGCGGTCATCCTGGATGAGCTGGATCACAGCAACATGTTTATCATTCCTTTGGATCATCAACAGCGCTGGTATCGTTATCACCCATTGTTTGCCGAATTGTTGTTCGGCTATTTACAGAAAAGCGAGCCTGAAAAAATTCCAATATTACGTACTCGAGCCAGTATATGGTTTGAAGAACAGGGAATGATCGCGGACGCGATCCATCATTCCTTTGCCATTGGAGATTGGGAACGCAGCGTCAGGCTGATCAGCGCCAACATATTCGCTTTGCTCGAGCAAAATGAGCTGAGCAACGTGGCCAGGCAAATCGAGATACTATCCGGCGAAAAAAACGCGGCTCGCCCATGGTTGTTGGTGGGTCATGCCTGGTTGGACGCCTATACAGGCCAATTGAATCATGTCGAACCCATCCTGACAGAAGCAGAAGGCGAGATCGATAACTTAAAAAGTGAAGAGGAGTTCCAAACACTGGGAGGGCATATCGCTGCAATTCGAGCATATGCAAACTGGATTGGCGACAGGCGGGATATCGCTGCCAGTGCCGCCCAGGTTGCGCTCGAGTGGTTGCCTCCTTCTGAAAGATTGATTCGTTGCCAGGCCGCCACCTTATTAGGCCTGACGCAACCTGATTTTAAAGATCGAACCACGTCGCTGGCACTTGCACTCAAATATGCCAGGGAGTGCAATGTGTCACATGTAACCATTTTCGCGCATGGCTGTTGGGCCTGGCTACTGACTATGCAAGGGCGGTTGAGAGAAGCCTATGCTGCTTGTGAGGAAGCTATCCAACTGGCCCAATCCAGTCGATCTTATGGCTTCCTGCCGACGCTAAGCCATATCTACACAACCATGAGCGCTGTTCAGCTTGAGTGGAATGATCTGCAAGGTGCATTGAAATACGCTAAGGAAGCAGTAGACCTGGCCCGGCGCTGGGAGCAAGCTGATGCGCTTCATTTCGCTTTAGACAATTATGGATACGCGCTATTTGCATCTGGTGACAGGGAAGAAGCATTCAATATTCTCCATCAGGCACGCCAGGTTGCCCGGCGAACTTCCGCCTGGTTTGAACAAATTACCCTCGCACAGGAAATTGAATGGTATTTGTCCTTGAATGACCTTGAGTCAGCTCTGAATTGCTTGACTCGTGCTGAGATCGATTATGATGATCCTGCTCACTTCACGATTGGCAGCTATCAAACCGTTCTGCTTCCGTTTACTTTCATCCAGATCTATCTGGCCAAGAAGCAGTATTCAAAAGCTTTAAAATATTCTTCAGTTTTTATAGATGATATGGAAAAAAGAGGTATCGGGCACTATATCATCCGCCTGCTCCTCTGGCAAGCCGTCGCCTATGATAACCTGAAACAGAAAGATAATGCAATTGCTTCCTTAAAACGAGCCCTAACATTAGCCGCCCCTGAGGGTTATCTGCATCTATTTATCATTGAAAGTACTAATTTAGCTTCACTACTAAAACAAGCGCGCCAGGTTGGCGTAATGCCCACATATATTGACAAGATCGACACGGCAATCGGGTATGCACATGGCGATCCATCTCACCAGACAGTATCAAATGCCTCACTCATAGAACCGCTTTCCAGCCGCGAAATGGAAGTGCTTAGACTTTTAGCTGAGGGATGCTCAGACAAGCAAATCGCCGAAACTTTAATCATCGCTCCTGAAACAGTACATAAACACCTGAAGAATATCTATGGCAAATTGAATGTCCATAAGCGCATCGAGGCGGTCAGGCGCGCTCAAGAACTGGGCTTGTTGTAAACCTAATCTGAAGAATCACTCAAATTAATACCCCATCGATACCCCATTCAGGGCCTGATTCCTCAGGCTTTCTGATGTATTGTACATATGGGTAATAACGTAAACGAAAAACTTGACATGAAAATGTGGATAATACGATGGAAAGTCCTCATATTCAGCGCAACGATGATCAGCTCTATCATATAAAACTTGATGGCATCCTTAACTCGCCCATCGTTGATTGGGAAGGTGACCTAAGCATCATCGACCAGCCGGAAAATAATACAGTAAAGGTCTGCCTGATCGTTCACTCAGCCATGATACGTGGGTTTCTTGATCAATTCCAAATCGTCAATCTGTCGGTATTTTCTGCTGAAGCGAGCTCAAGCCCAATACCACAGGCAAATGACCTGGGTGACCCCGCACAAAATGAATTGTTCTGGAATCTCTATCATTCTGGAATAGAAGACCACGATAAGGTGATAATGGAGAAATGATTATGGAGAGCTCCGTGCCTACTGATACTAATTCAAAGCTGGCTATCGAAGTTAATGGACTGGTTAAATCGTACGGGAAAGTTCGTGCCTTGCGAGGCATTGATATAACTGTCCATTGTTGCGAAATATTCGGTTTCCTCGGCCCCAATGGGGCAGGGAAAACCACCGCAATCCGTTGTATGTTGGACATGATCCGTCCTGACAATGGAACAATCCACTTGATGGATATCGATGCACAGTTAAACCCTGTTGCAGTTCAGGCGTTTACTGGCTATCTACCTGGCGAGATGCAATATTACGACAACTTTACCCCCGAACGACAGCTACGCTTCTTCAATGATATGCGGGGAGGCTGTGCAGAATGGGAATACGTGAAACAGCTTGCTGACCGCCTATCCCTCGATCTTAAGCAGCCCATCAAGAACCTTTCGAAGGGAAACAAACAAAAAGTGGGCATCATCCAGGCCATAATGCATCGCCCAAAACTCTTGCTGTTGGACGAACCAACCAGCGGTCTGGACCCCTTGATGCAGCAGGAAGTTTTAGGACTATTACGGGAAGCCAATGCCAACGGGGCAACTGTTTTTTTTAGCTCACATATCATGAGCGAGGTGGAGAGCCTGGCGGAAAGGGTGGCAATCATCCGTTCGGGTGAAATCGCGGAAGTGACCAATACCAGCAACCTGACCCACTCCAGCATCAACCGCATTACTATTCGTTTCAAGCAACCGGTTGATTTTACCGTTCTGATCGAGCTTCGGGGTATTGAATTCCTGTCGCAGGTTGATCAGACCAGCCTGACCCTTCAAGTTACCGGTGACATGGAACACCTGGTCCAAACGCTGGGTGGGATGCCAGTTTTAGATCTGGAAACCGAGAGGCCCAGCCTCGAAGAGGCCTTCCTGACGTATTACAAAAAAGACGCATTGAGCTGAGGAGTGTGATACTATGAAACGCCTGTGGACGACATTTCGCTACACCTTTACTGGTATGCGCTGGCAGATCATTGGTTGGGGCCTGGGTGTCGCACTGTATGGATTGATGATTATTCCGATGTATGAGTCGCTGGGAAAAAATCCAGGGCAATTCCAACAAATGATTGCAAGTTACCCTCCAGAATTCCTGGCCTTTTTTGGCGCAGATATCAAAAGCCCGCTCACCCCGGCAGGATTCCTTGGAATGTATGCGTTCTCGATGCTTCCGGTGATCGTTGGTGTCTTCGCGGTCATTGCCGGGAGCGGATTGATCGTAAATGACGAGGAACGCGGTAGGTTAGATCTAATTATTGCCCACCCGGTTGGACGACAGCCCTTCTTTTGGGGCAGGCTCCTGGGCTTTTTGGGAGCAACCATCTCAATCCTTATCCTCAACTGGCTGGGTTTTAGTATAATGTTGGGTCGGTCAAGCCTGGGATTAACCTGGGGGCAAATGGCTCTACCCTTCCTAACTTTGTTCGTCCAATTACTCCTGTATGCCGCGCTGGGATTACTTTTAAGCATGCTCCTGCCTTCCCGTAACCTGGCAGCCATGCTTACCGCAATTGTCATGGTTCTCAGCTATCTTTTATCTTCGCTCTCATTCCTGGATGAGCGTATCGCCGCGATTTCCAAGGCACTTCCTTACCATTATTACCAGTCAGTTATGTCATTTGAGCAACTACACCTTACCCAGCTGGTTGTCTTGCTGGTCATTAGCCTCAGCATGAGTCTCTTTGCTTCGTTATTGTTCCACCGGCGAGACATCCGGTTAAGTGGTGAAGGTTCCTGGCGAAAAAACTAGCTCACAAGCAACATGCACTGCCTATTTCGTAGAGAATAACGAGAGCTATCCAAAAAGAAAGGATAGCTCTTTTTGGTTAATAAAATATCGAATATCGTCGAAGTTGTTATGAATCCCAGCTGGTGACCCTCGTAGGAAAATCGATTTACTTCAATGACACCCAAAAAGTCAGTGGAGAAATACCCCATCAATACCCCATTAAGGGCCTGATTTTTCAGGCCCTTTATTCTATTATGTAATCGTGATTCGTCAGAGAAAACAGTCTGGGAAAAGGAGCCATGATGGAGGTAAATCAACCCAACCTTTCAGCATATCACATCCTGGTCAAAGAAACGCTCGAACAGGATTTCATCGATGGGTACGGAGATCTAACCATCATTTCTCAAAAAAATGGGGCAACTTCTTTGGTTGGTAAATTTTCTGACCAATCCGCCCTGCGTGGATTTTTAGAACAATTATGGAACCTCAATATCACTGTCATCACTGTCGAAAGGATCGAAAATGAAAGCTAAGTATTTGTTATTTGCAATTTGCTTCCTGATCACCAGCTGCTCAATCTCCATCGATACATTTGATCCACAACCTACCAACTTACCAGCCGCTGAGTCCACCATAAGCACCCAGCCTAACCCTGCCTCAGCCTATTGTGAACAACAAGGGTACACACTTGAGATCCGCACTGCTACTGATGGTAGCCAATCAGGGGTATGCGTCTTCCCGGACGGCAGCGAATGCGATGAGTGGGCTTATTTCCGCGCAGAATGCCAGCCTGCAGCCAGCGAAAATCCTGCCGATAGTATAGATTCAGATGAGATAGGTTGGAAAATTTACCAGAATGAGAGCCTGGGATACAGTTTCCATTACCCTGCCGAGGCTCGGGTCACGGTCAATGATGATCCACTGAAAGGTCTATTCATTTCTGGGCCTGGCATGGGTTCAGAAAGTTGGACCATCGCACACCCGACTGACCGCCAGGACTACCAGCTGCCCGAAGGTACAGATCTGATGCAATGGCTGACTGACCACTACCTGACAGGTGAGAATCGGCAAGCAGATATACAAATTGCTGGGACAACCGCTATCCACTTTCGCCATGAGCGTAGCCCGCAATCATACGCCTTCGACCAGTATTATTTCGCCCACGCTGGCCAGCTGTACCAGATCAGCATTGGTCACTCTGGTGATACCGAGGATATGGAGCTCAATAATCGCTTCCTGGCCAGCTTCCAGTTTACGCCAGAGCCTTCCATCGTATCGGAAATAACCCCAATCCCTACCGCGGTACCGATCCAGGTTGATTATTACCAGGGATTCTGGACATATACCTCCGATAAGTACGGATTTTCAATCATGCTCCCGGAGGATTGGGTGGTGGACGAAACCACCACATTTGACCCGCTGATGAATGATCACGAGCTCATACTACGCCCACGCCAAGACAAGCCGTTATCTCCCAGCATCCGCATGGCTTTTCGCTCCATCGGTGAAGATGCCCCGCTTTGGCCGACGGGGGTGGGCCAGGGTGAGTTCATTCCAGGCGGGACGCTTGAGGTAGCTGGCTCACCTGCCAGCCGTATCTACCTGGTTTGCCCGAGTGGCCAAATCCAGTCCATCTGGTATCAAGGTGCAGGGAATGAGCCGAATATTCAACGTGGAAATTTGGAATTTAGCTTTATCTACAGTTACAGTGGAATTAATTGCGAGGGCGATTATAGCCTGACCGGTAAGATTCAGCTGGTTGGCGAATTGGTTATCGCATCTCTAAAAACCTGGTGAACGATAAAAAGGTGAAATCATGAAAATCGAAATGGCTTCAAATCAAACATCCTTATCAACCATGCGGGCGAGAGAGCTCCCTACCACCCTTGTATACCGTGCAGGGTTGTTTATCGTTCTGCTGGCTTGCTCCATGGCGGTTTTCCTGTTCGGCACGAATTACGTTTCTTTGTTTCCCACAAATGGGAATACCACCTATGCAGCCAGCATCACGGGCATTTTCTTGATTGCCGCCCTGCTTTTTAAACGCAGCGATAGGTTCAATAAATATTGGCTAGTCACATACGCTTTCTTCATCGCTTCATCTATCAATCTAATCTCAGTCCTGTTTTCAGGTTACAACACTGATTTCGTGCGTCTTTTCGGATGGACGTCCGACGAAAACCGGATCATGGCACTGGCGAAAATTTACGAAACATTGCTGGTCATCGTCCCCATTATCGTACTGACCTTGATATCAGGCGCAGACCTGGGCTCAATATTTTTAAAAGTCGGCAACCAGAATTATAAGTGGGGATTTGGCGTTGGTGGTTTAGTATTGGCCGATTTTTTCACTTCGGCGCTCATCTTCTTCGGACCGGGATACGAGCTGGCTAAACTTGGTCCAGTTATTGGATGGGCATTCCTGTTTTCTATCTTCAATGCCCTATCTGAGGAGCTGTGGATCAGAGGCCTCTTCATGAAGAAAATGTATCCCCTGATCGGGATCGCTGGAACAGTCCTGTTGACTTCACTGACATTTGGCCTGCTGCATATGACCTCGGTGGTTTACTTACCCGCCTTCGCAGTGCCAATCTTCTTAATCAACACTTTTGCCATGGGCCTGGCATGCGGGATCCTGATGTATAAAACGGACAGTATCTGGGGTGCTTATCTGATCCACATGGCAGCTGATGTATTCCTGTTTGTCGCCACACTGGCAGCCCGTTAGGGAAGTTTGGCGAAGATTTATATATACGCAAGAACTTTCATGGATAGGAGAAGTGAGGTTACCTAATGGCAGGGAATGAAATTTCAGAGATCATGTTTGTAGCATGGGCTTTTTTCTTTCAAGCAGCCCTGATCGTCCATTTCGCCCTGAGGAAAAGGCGTTACGAGTTAGCCATGCGATATGGAAAAATCATCTATCTACTGTGCATTCCAGCTGTGGGATTAAGTATCTACTTCCTACTGATTGGTATGAGCTGGTCATACTGGCTGGGGGGATTTATATTTCTGATCTGGGCAGCGTTTGGGTACAGTGTTGAATATATCCGGCAAATCCAATGGCGAACACCTCCATATTGGCCCGTATTTGTGCCCTATGTATCTTTATATCTTGCCACAGTGATGTTCTACTGGTGGCCTTTGGCACTGATTTCTAAACCCCTTTGGGCTATATATGGGGCTTTATTCCTGGTAAGTACCTATCTAAATGCCACATCTCATGAAATCAAAAAACGGCAATCACAAAAAGAGGTAACGATATGAAAACTCGCATTCTAAAAATAATATGGGGGGTCGTATGTCTCTTCCTGGCCGGATTGACACTTGCCTGCCTGGAAGGTTATGTGCCATTCGACTGTTTTTCAGGCAAGTTGTCAGTGGTCATCTTCGCCTGTTTGAGCGGTGTATCCTTCTTGAGTTATTTCCTTAGTGGCACCAGGTATTGGGCATGGCTCTTTCCAGCTTTGATATCTGCCAGCTTAGCGCTCAACGCGGCTGGTTTATTTATGAACTATGGAAGCCCGATCGTCGCTTTCCCGATCCTGATCAGCCTGGCTATCCCATGTTATGTAGGCTATTTCCTGAACCGGACTCAGTGGGCATGGCTCGTACCCGCCTGGTTATTGACGATTATCGCCTTCGCGCCGCCCCTGTCAGGGCTAGTCGAAGAAAACCTGCTCATTGCACTGATCGTGTATTCCATCTCCTTACCGTTCATGGTGGGCTGCCTGACTGCTCCGGAATGTCGCTGGTCCCTGTTCGTTGCGGCTTTCTTCGGCTTTCTGGGAGTCTTCTATCTGGTTGAATCCTTCATCCACGGGGCTGTCTGGGGGCCAGCGCTCATGCTTGGCATCGGCTTGGTTTTTATAGCAATTGCCTATCGATCAAAGAAAAACTGGTGGGCATCTATCCTTGCCGGGATCTTTACAACGATTGGAATGGTGGCATTGCTCAACAGGCTGATTCCAGGCTACGATTACATCTCAATCGGGGAATATCAGCTTGGAATATATTCAGCCTTGTTATTCCTGGGCTTCGCCCTCACGTTTGGCCTGGTATGGCGTCTGGGCGGAGACCACAGGCATGCCTGGGCCAAATACCCAGCATTGGGTTTCCTGGTGCTTGCTTTAATTGCGTTTCTCGTCGGTCAGAGTTTTATACCGCTGCTGCCTGCCATCACCTTTTTTGTTATTGGAATGGTGATGGTTACTGGCGCAATTCTCAAGGCGAAATTCACTCGGCAGATTTCACCTTGAAACCCCGTATCCCATCCTGCCTGGACACGTCCTCCTCCGGTGATCCAGGCAGGATGAACGGCTAGTAAGCTTTGATAGTATTGTATTCGAAGCCATACCTATTCAAAGAACCTGGAGCACCGAGGAGAATAATAAAAATGGTTCATAAACTTCGCTTCATTGTGGCGGCGATGCAGGAAGTACCTTGGCCCGAAATGGTCAGGCGCTGGCAATTCTTGGAATCAGCGGGACTTGATGGGGTCATGCTGGCAGATCATTTTGTTAACTTTGCTGATCCAAAAGCACACTGGTACGAATGTTGGACCCTGCTGGCTGCCTTAGCTACACAAACGAAGAATATCCGCATAGGCTTGCTATCCGCCACACCCTGGCGTAACCCCGCTTTCCTGGCTCGCCAGGCAATGACGGTCGACCACATTTCCGATGGTCGTCTTGACCTTGGCCTTGGCGCAGGTGCCCCAGGAGAGGTCGATATCTCCTATGCCATGACGGGCACACCTGATTGGCTTCCCAAGGAGAGGGTGGATCGCTTCAGAGAGGCGGTTGAAATTATTGACCAGCTGCTTCGCCAACCAGAAACCACCTATCGTGGAAAGTACTATCAGGTAAGTGGCACAATTATGAATCCCCTGCCCATCCAAAAGCCGCGTCCCCCATTAATGATTGGTGGAAACGGTCCGCGCATGCTAAAAATTGCTGCACAGTTTGCTGATACGTGGAATACTTTTGGTGGAATAAATGTAAATTCCTGCTCAGAAATGATTGCCTTGACTCGTGACCGCAACAACTTTTTAGATAGTTATTGTGCTGACATTGGCCGTGATCCTTCGACCTTACGCCGTTCAGTGCTCATCTATACCCATGAAGAGTACCAACGTTTGTATTCAACTCCAGGGGTGTTTGAAGAGATCGTCAAATATTACCTGGATATTGGGATCTCAGAAATCGTGTTTTTCTATCCTTTTGTCCCGGTGCTCATGCCGATGTTTGAGCACATCGTCAATGAAGCCATCCCGCGCCTGCGGTCTGAATATTCTGCGATCGGTGAAACCGCGCATTCCTCCTAATCGAGCTTGTCCGGCTCAGCCGCTTTATAGACCTCAGGGACAAAGGTTTGGTCGGTGATGGGCGGCCGGACGTAACCCTTTTCCCCCTGCCGAGGGGGTAAGCTGATCGGCTCAGGCGTGAGGTCTTCATATGGGATCATGCTGAGCAGGTGATGGATGCAGTTCAACCGTGCGCATTCCTTTTCGTCAGCATTGACAACGTACCAGGGAGCCTGTTTTATATCGGTATAGGCGAACATCTCATCCTTCGCCTTGGAGTATTCAACCCAGCGGGCGCGTGATTGCAGATCCATCGGACTGAGCTTCCAACGCTTGGTCGGGTCTGCAATGCGCGCCTGGAAACGCTGTTCCTGCTCCTTATCACTGACGGAGAACCAATACTTGATGAGGATGATGCCTGAGCGCACAAGCATGCGCTCAAATTCAGGGACGGAGCGGAGGAACTCATAGTACTCCGCTTCGGTACAGAAACCCATCACCCTTTCGACGCCTGCCCGGTTGTACCAGCTACGGTCAAATAGAACCATCTCGCCCGCTGCCGGCAGGTGCGCAACATAGCGCTGGAAGTACCATTGCGTCTTTTCGCGCTCGGTTGGCGCGGGCAAAGCAACGATCCGGCAAATACGTGGGTTCAAGCTATCAGTGATGCGCTTAATCACGCCTCCCTTGCCAGCCGCATCACGACCCTCAAAAATGACCACCACCTTGAGACCATTCGTGCGGATCCATTCCTGCATCTTGACCAGCTCTACCTGTAACCGGCGTAATTCTTTATTGTAGATCTTCTCGTCCACAATGGTATATTTTTCGTCTGTGTGGGTTACCTCAGTAGGTTGTTTTTCCAGTGGTTGGTCTGTTTTTATTTTCTCGGTTTTTTTAACGGCAGAGTTCCCTTCATCGCTTACCTTGGCTTTATCTTTTTTGTCCTTATCCTTTTGATGCATATTTCACTCCTTACTGCCGGATGTGACATTGAAATTGAACAGGAAGGTTCTTTGTGGCTTATATATTTTAATCCCTATCGATGAAATTTATGCAGGATTATCTTCATTCACCAAGCTGACATTTTTTACAGGCACGCAACAAATGTTGATTTTTTCAACAGATAATAAAAATTGATGAATCGCGTAACTTGTTTCAAAAGCCAGGGTTATATAGTCACGAGAATGCCAATAATTGCTTAAAAAAACAAAAGGAGAATGAATATGACCGCGTTTAATATACTTTGTGCAGGGTTGATTGGAATGGTATTAGGTGTTCTAATCACTTTTGCCGGCTACAGGCTGTTCCTCGTCCTGCTCCCGCTGTGGGGCTTCTTTTTCGGCCTCTCCCTGGGTGCTAACACAGTCCAATGGGTTTTCAATGGAGGCGGGCTGTTCGTAGATGTTACCAGCTTGGTAGTTGGGTTTGTCGTTGGGGCAATCTTTGCCGTACTATCCTACCTGTTCTATGTCGTTGCAGTAGCCATCATTGCAGGCTCCCTTGGTTACTTCGTCGCTGTCTACGGCCTGATGGGCCTCGGTATGAATGCGAACTTCCTCCTGTGGCTGATTGGGATCATCGCTGGAGTCGTCTTGATCTTCCTTACCCTGCGTTTCAGCCTGGCCAAGTGGGTGATCATAATAACCACTTCATTACTAGGCGCGGCAGTCTCTTTTGGGACTATTATCCAAACCCTCAACCCAGCCGCGAATCTGCTCGAAAATCCGGTTAAATTGTACCTGTCGCAATCCTGGTTCCTGCTGGTTCTCTTCGCCCTGATGGCAGCCGCCGGTATCGTGGTCCAGTACGTCCACAACAAATCATGGACGGTCGAAGAATATAACCGCTGGGAAGCAGCCTAGCTAATTCGGGAAGTAGATATTCAGTTTCTGCAAAATAGCTTAAATAAGACCTTGCCCTCGCAATAAGAGTCACGCGATGGGCAAGGTTTACAATTTCCAAACAAATATTTTCACAGCCGCTTACTTCTTATAAGCGGCTTCTTTTTCGATGTAAGTAATATTATTTGGCTGAATGATTTTTAACCAAAGGGTTTTCCAAACTAGCTTAACTTGTGAAAGCCAAAAGTTCGGAAAAATATGCGCATCATATTGTGCCCAAAATCAGGGTTCAAATATTGATTCGGGCATGCCCCTGGAATAACCGTGATCCCATTCTCCTGGCACATACGCACCGCCTCAGCGGAGACGCTTGTCATACCGCTCGCCAGACCTGGCTTAGTACCCATCATACAATGCATCCAGACGTATTTTACTTCCAGGTCGATGCATTGCTGGACGATTTGCTCAGTGATTCTCGGGTTGGTAAGGATAAACACTGCGTCGGGTTTTTCTGGGATTGCCTTTAGATCAGGATAACAAGGATCACCGTCAAAAATAGACAAGCGGGGATTCACTGCTGAGACAGCGTATCCGGCAGTTTTGAACCTGTGGTAGGCTGCATTACAACCAGTCTCACGCTTATCCGAAACACCAACCACAGCGACCCTTTTTTGCCCTAAAAATTCTTGTACAAGCATATCAACAGTGGACATTGGAACTCCTTTAGTTGTTTTTTACATCCATCTCACACCATACAGTGCTAGTTACCAATCATGGCGCACTCGCTATCCATTATCCAGGCGATCAATCATCATCCTGGTCATATTCCACGTTTTTTCCATCAGATCCGGTTGCATTTTGTCGAATGTATCCGCAACCTGGTGCCAGTATGGAGATTCTCCATCCCGCGTGGTACCGGTGATGGTAATGGCAGGTATCTTACAACGCGCAGCATCTGCCATTTCAGTATTGCCCCCGCTGATCAAAGCAGGGTGAGCATCCCACTCAGGATGTTCTGCGGCAAGGCTTTCAGCAAGCTGCACCAGTTGAGCAGCAGGTTTAAATGGTACGATGATGCCCTCCTTCTTCAACCAGGCTGGGCTGACGCAACCCAGCATCTCAAAAACGAGCGCGGTTGGGTTCTTTAGTTCCGATAAATGGCGTTTATAAAAATCGATCATACCGTAATGTTGCACTTCTTCACAACCTGTACAAACCGCGAAGATACGCGTATGTTGCAGCGGTTGTGAGACAAATTCTTCAGCCAAAGCCAGCACCATCCCAACCGCGCTGGCATTATCATTAGCACCTGCTGTGAATGGTGTGGCTTCAGCGTGCAAGCACATGATCGCCAGGAGGGCTGCACAGATCGCAGTAGGAATACTGGCATACCACGCCCAGGGTAACTGGATAAATAAAGCAAGGCTATAGATAATAATCTGCCAGATGAAAGCAGCGAAAACAAGCATGGTAAAGCGATCGTAAATTTTTACCCACCTGCGGGTGCTGAAGATGATCGGGGTGCGTTGGCTGTCCAGGTGACCTACCAGCACAAGGTCGCGACGGTGTTCACCGTTGGGCGGAATAGTCGCGAAGACATTCTGGCTTTGACCTTTTGGGACGATCAGCCGGAAGGGATTATTTACGAAGCTCAATTCCAACAGCTCACAGACCAGGACAAAAATTGAGAGGAGCGTCGCCAGGATTGCAGTCGTCTTTCCACCCAACGGAAAAATGATGAAAGCAACCAGGATCAAGCAACTGGCTAATACATGTGGGTGAAAAATGGATCGAGCGCTTTTAAAGGTTTCCAGGGTGGCTGGCAGCCCTAATTTCTCGAATTGAGCCTTGGCATACAATGCCCCCTGGCGTTCACCATCGCGGGTTGGGCCGCGCGGGCCGATGTCCACAGCCAGGGCATGGATGTGATTGAGCCATGCAGCAATACGGGGGTGGGACGATGTGGGTTCAGGCATGTTGTCCTCCGGAGGTTGGATACTGAGATTATACCCATCTTCGTCCTAAGCCTGCGAATTTTAATGCTTTACTGCAGGACATCTGCATTTGCAGGATCTTGGATTAGTGATATATAACAAACAACAAAAAACCGCCCGGTATTGATTGTCTATTTTTGCATTTTCATGTATTATGAATTAATTGCAGCCACTAAAATTGAAGGAGACAACATGATGCATGAAAGACCTTGGTTAAAGAGTTATGATCCATTACTGCCTCAAACCCTGGAACCGTATCCTGATCGTACCTTGCTTGAGGTCTTGTCAGAGACTGTGCAAAAACGCCCAGACCACCTGACCCTAATCTTTAAAGGACTGCACGTCAACGCAACACAACTTGAGGCATTCGCCAATGACTTTGCTGCCGCATTGATAAAAATCGGGGTTAAGAAGGGCGATATCGTAGCAGCACTCATACCCAATTCACCGCAAGCGGTCATTTCGCAAATCGGTGCGTGGAAAGCAGGGGCAATTTTCTGCCCGATCAATGCAACATACACGGAATATGAGCTTGAACACGCCTTGAACGAATGCGAAGCTGAAACAGTGGTGGTGCTCAATCCATTTTACGACAAAGTAAAATCTGTCCAACCGCGAACAAAGGTCAAGCGGGTGATTGCAACACACATCAAGGATTTCCTGCCGCCGGTGCTGGCATTGCTGTTTACCCTGGTTAAAGAAAAAAAGGAGGGTTACCGCATCGATGTCAAATCAGGCGATTATGTCTTTGCCGACCTGCTGAAAAGCTACAAAGGATCAGGGCGACCTTCCGTAGAGGTAAAGCCAGCTGATCCAGCAATATTACTTTTTAGTGGAGGTACTACTGGCAAACCGAAAGCCGTATTGGCAACCCACCGATCGCTCTTGATCTCGGCGATGCAATTGCATGCCTATGCAGCTACGGTGCTCAGTGACTGGGACGACCGCTTGACTCTGGTCATGCCCCTCTTCCATGTATATGGAAACATGGGTATGAACACATCCTTGGTGGCACGTTACCCGATGGTGATCGTCCCAAACCCACGCGATATTGACGATCTGATAGCCACACTTCGCAAGGAAAGACCGGCTGTGTTGCATGGTGTACCAACGCTTTTCAACGCGCTGCTCAATCACCCGGAGGTGATTTCAGGTAAGGTGGATTTTAAATCCATGAAGGTGTGCTATTCAGCCGCAGCACCTCTTTTGAAAGAGACCAAGGATCGCTTTGAAAAGCTGACCAATGGCAGATTGTTGGATGCATACGCCATGACGGAAACTGTCCTTGCTGCGGTGGTCTGCCCCGCCCATGGGGAAAACAAGGAAGGCTCGACAGGCCTTCCGTTGCCCGATGTAGATCTTAAGATCGTTGACATGGAAACCGGGCAACAAGAGCTACCTCCGAATGTGCCGGGTGAAATTGCCATTCGCGCTCCGCAGATCATGGAAGGCTACTGGAAGCGGCCTGAGGAAACCGCCCTCATGATCCACGATGGGTGGGTATATACCGGCGATATTGGCTACCTGGATGAAGATGGCTATCTATTCCTGATCGATCGAAAAAAGGATGTAATCAAACCCAGCGGTTTCCAGGTATGGCCGCGCGAGGTGGAAGAAGTGATTGCCATGCACCCTGCCGTGCAGGAAGTTTGCGTGGGTGGGGTGATAGACGAGCAGACCAGTGAAGCGGTCAAGGCCTGGGTGGTCGTCAAGCCCGGTGTGCCGCTTGATGCGGAAACCTTGCGCGCTTTCTGCCGCGAGAAACTATCCGGCTACAAAGTGCCCAAGCATGTGGAATTTCGATCGTCTCTACCCAAGAATATGGTCGGTAAACATCTCCGCCGGGTGCTGGTCGAGGAAAATTCATCGATGTGAATTCCTACGATATCTAACCCTTGGTTGTTAATGATAGGGGCTGACCAAAAAACAATGGTCAGCCCCTATCCTATGCTGGTTGAAACGATTTTTTGCTATGAAAGTTATTTCACCTTCACCAAAACAGCACGGACGACAATGCGCCACTTGTACGAATCGCTATCTTCGTCATATCCCTGGCAGGTAATCAGGGTAAGCCAGGGTTTTTCCTCGTGGGTGATGATACTGGTGTTGTTCGGATTTACTCTATTTTGAACTGAGCGAATTTCATAAATATAGCTCTGGCCCCAGGCGTGGATGATCACTTGCTGACCCCATCGCATTTTCCCCAGGTTCACGAAAGGTCCAGGTAGTCCATTCGCATTGTATACGTGAGCTGTCAGAACAGAATTACCATTCCAGGTGGGGAAGGCTGTACCTGCCAGGTACCCGATTTGACCACCAAGCCAATCCAACTGCCAGCTACCCTGATCAATTGGCACACCAACAATTGATGCTTTGACATTCAAAGCTGGAATTTCCAACCAAAAATCGCCGAGTGCATCATACTTCAGTTTGGCAGGTTGATCCGGGAGTAATGTTCGGTGACCAGGAGCAAAGCCGGTGCTCGGCAGCGCTGCTGGTAGTGCCCTGCGTTCAATCGTGGCACTAACCTGATTGGAGGTTGCCCCGTTGGCCGATGCTCTGGCAATGTTGGTCACCGAATTGCTATCCAGATCAGCTTGGGTAATTTGGTAGGTGGCGGTGCAAGTCAGGGTTGCCTGTGGTAACAACCCACCGGGTGGAACAGGATTGCAGGTGACTGTTGTCTTATTATCTGTAACTGTAAAAGGTCCCGGCAAAGTTACATTCCCGGTATTGGTGATGATATAGGTGTATATGATTGTCTGACCAACTGCATCGAATATCACCGGGTCAGCAGACTTAAGCAGTGTGATTGTAGGGGTTTGTCCAGCAGGCACCGTGGTTTCTGCAGGTGGGGTGAGCACAGGGCCGCCAATGGGCGGGGTAGCCGTGGCACTGGCTGCATTGAGGTACGAGCCCGCATCCAGGTCAGCCTGGGTCACCACGTGCATCCCGGTGCAGACCAGGCTTTCACCTGGCGCCAGGCTGGTCGGTTGAGCCGGGGTGCAGCTGAGCGCTCCCAGCTGCGGGTCACTGATCGATACTTCCGTCAGGGTCACGTTCCCCGTGTTGGTCGCCGTGATCGTAAAGTGCAGGATGTCACCCACCGCATCATAGGTCGCCTCCGCGGCCGTCTTGACCAGGGTCATGGCCGGGCCTGGGGCGGCTGGCACGGTAATTTCGTCGGTCGGGTCGAGCACAGGGCCGGTGGGTGGGGTGGCTGTGGCACT